>JAGBOJ010000007.1 GCA_017633935.1 Lachnospiraceae bacterium
GATAAAGCATTATAGCATTTTACTATAACATGAGATTACCCTGTGGCTATTTATGTGAAGGCTTTATTCTGTTTCAATCGGTATGACGAGACGATAACAGAAATTATCAGAGGAAATATGCCTGCCGACATAAGGAGCAACAACACCGATGAATCTTGCGGAGCCGCAGGGTTGCAGGTTTCTTGCTTCAATCTCGTCCCAGAAGCTTTTGCATAAAGTATCTATAATAGAGTAATCCCCATATGCGAGAGCAGAGAACACCCGTGTTGCCGGGAAGGTCTGCAGGTGAGGATCGGTAATGTCGGATTTAACTACGGGTATGCAGGCGGTTATCTGGGGAGGAACAGCATCGCCGGCGATACCGTTCCGATAGTCGGATGAGCTAATTCCGAACATTGATTCATACCCGGATATTTCAAAGCCTTTTCGGATGCATCTTTCCATTACTGTATAGAAAAAGTATTCTCCACCCGTTGCTGTTGTAAGAGATGATACCGTATCACAGAAACAGACCACCTCAGGCATATCTACAAATGTGAAGGATATCTGCTCTGAAGAGTTCACCCGCAGTTCGAGTTCTTCAAGAACGCGCTGCATACGGCTGAGGCGTTCACGCTGCTTAGTTATGAAATCCATGCTGTCGATTCTCTGGAAGTAGTAGTCCGTAAGCTCGGAACGGCTAAGGTCAAGAGTTTGCAGGAATTTGTATTGTGCCACTTCTGTAACATTTACAGCATCATAATACCTGTAGCCGGTAACCGGATCGACCTTGCACGGCTTAATAAAACCGCTTTCTTCCATGCGAATAAGTGTAGTTCGGCTCAAACCACATGCCTTAGCAAACTCTTTTATTGTGAAATAGTGTCTGTCCTCGGGAATATTCATTCCTGTCCCTCCGATTTCTGTTTTTTTATTGACCTGACCACGGGTGGTTATGTTAGTATTATATAAATTAAGAAGAAACAGTCAAGGTATTATCGGTGATGATACATAATGCGTTGACTGTTTGTGGTATCTCGGACAATTGAATGTTTTTACAGTTATACAGATATAATTAACAACACTACCAAATTTATAAGGAGGGTACAGACATGAAGCTTATAGGAAATCTTAAGGATTAGGTGGAAACCGCAAACAGCAAGGAAGAAGCAAAAGAGATTATAGAAAAAGCGGGAATGGAGCTTACCGAGGAAGAGGTTGAAATGGTCACTGGCGGTGGTAAGGTCAAGTTCCCCTCAGAGACAAAGAAATACTGATATGAAACCGGCAGCCGGAGGAAGTACCGTTTATGTTTCCCTCGGTTATTATCTAAGCCGAAAGGTTATAAAGGTTAATCGAGGGTATTATTATGAGATGTTTAGAGACACTTGATAAATTTGGGAAGTTTACAGGGATATTGCTTTTTGTATTGTCAATCATCTGCTTTTTCTCGGATCCGCCGATCGTAACGATTGTTTTTTCGCTCCTTATCATTGCGGGAGCGATAATCTGTCTTGTAAGAAAACACAGGCTTAAAGGTTTTTTTATCGTTGCAATTATCATTGCTGTATTTACGCTTTGGGCAGCCATTGGTCAGACCGATGAATACGGCCTTTTCAATAAATACCCGGATGAGATAGCAGATCCCGTTGACCGTGTTGATTATTCAGATATGAATAACTGGGCATATTACGGGTTAGGTGATGACAAGGATGTGGACCTGTTCCTGATCTGTCCGACAGTTGATATGAATGATGAATATAACATGTCAATGGACGATGAGGAGACAAAGGCAAGCTTTCTCGGCGCCCTTAATATGGAACGGGGTATATATGAGGACAGTACAAGAATGTATGCGCCGTACTATCGTCATGCTGCAATGAAAGTTTATTCTCTGTCGCCGGAAGAGCGCGAACCGTATCTTCAATACGCATATGAGGATGTTTCGGCAGCTTTTGAATACTATCTTACAAATGAGAATCAAGGCCGTCCCATCATATTGGCGGGTTTTTCACAGGGCGCTGATATGTGCTACAGATTGCTTGAGGAATACTTCGGTGAAGATGATCTGTATAACCGTCTTGTTGCGGTATATGCCATAGGCTGGCCATGCACTAAGGAACTTGTCGAAAAGTATCCACAGATCAAGCCGGCAACTTCGGCAGATGATATAGGAGTAGTGATCAGTTTTGACTGTGAAGCGTCCGATGTGGAAGAGACTTTCATATATCCAGTTGGAGTTAATGCTTATACAATCAATCCGCTGAGCTGGAAAACAGATTCGTCTCCTGCGGAAAAATCACTGAACTTGGGAGCATGCTTTACCGATTACAGTGGGAATATCACAAATGAGGTTAAAGGACTCTGCGGATGCTATATTGATGAAGGGCGGGGAGTCATAAAGGTTACAGATATTGATCCTGCAGATTATCCGGCATATCTGACGATTCTGCCTGAAGGAGCATATCATATATATGATTACCAGTTCTTCTACAGGAACTTACAGGAAAATGTGAAAAACAGGATCAGTCTTTTTAAGAAGTAATCTGAAGTTGATATTGCGGCATTATAAGTCAAGAAAAAGGGGGATACGGACATGAAACTTGTAGGGAATCTTAAGGATCAGGTAGAAAAAGCAAACAGCAAGTATACCGGTTCAAAAGTCAAGGACAAATTTTTGACAGAAATCGACCTTTTATGGAACACAAAACGACAGCGGTGGAACCAGAACTGACACCAATAGAATAAAATCAGACAGTCCGGACACAAGGCAGACAGTTCCGGACTTTTTTGCGCCCATATCCGACCCAAATAAGACAATCCCGGACCCCTGCATATTTCACAGCCGGGGTCCGGTAAAAAGGTTTTACATTTTCCCTCCGGGGCGGAGAATCACAGGTTTTCCGCCCCGCCGTATTTTTAAAGATAAGATATTTGTTGCTATTCAGCACTGGTAAAGTGCTGAATTGTAACAGAAATTTCGGATCAAAGAGTTGCGCAGAATATGGATTGTTGTAAATTGTCATAAAATTGTTATAATGAAAAAGTTATATACAGAGTTTTTCGGGAATATGATAAACGGTTTTAAAGGAGTGGGATATGTTTCGTAAATTCGGCAATTTTACAACGAACACGGATATAAATGCAGATCCGCGGAAAATACTGAAATTTGTCCTGACGATTATCGTGGTCATTTTTGTCGCTCTTTCTGTTTTAAGCGGCTTTTATACCGTAAATGAGCAGCAGGAGGCTGTGGTGACAATGTTCGGACAGGTCGTAAAGGTGAGCTCCTCGGGGCTTTATTTCAAGATCCCGTGGATACAGCAGGTAAAAAAGGTGGATATGACGACTCACGGTACAGGCATCGGTTATTCACTCGATAACGGCGGACAGAATATTACGGATGACGAAAACGGCATAATGATCACCTCGGATTTTAATCTGCTTAACATTGACTTTTATCTTGAATATAAGGTATCGGACCCGGTTGCCTATCTGTATCATTCTGATGATCCGGAGGACATTCTTAAAAATATAGCATTATCAAGTATCAGATCGGTAGTGGCCGATTATACGGTCGATGAGGCCATGACTACGGCAAAGGGTCAGATACAGACCGAGGTTCGTGACGATATGCTCAGGGAGCTTAAAGAAAATGATATCGGCCTTACAGTGGTAAACATTACGGTGCAGGACAGTGAGCCTCCCACGACTGAGATCATTCAGGCATTCAAGTCTGTCGAGACTGCAAAGCAGGGGGCGGATACCGCAAGGAATAATGCTTTGGAGTATCAGAACAAGAAGCTTCCGGCAGCGGAGGCGGATGCTGATAAGATAATCCAGGAGGCCAAGGCGGACAAGGAGGCAAGGATCGCGGAAGCTGAAGGACAGGTCGCAAGATTTAACGAGACATATGAGCAGTACAAGAAATATCCGCTTATCACGAAAAAGAGAATGTTTTATGAAACAATGGAGGATATACTGCCTGAATTAAAGGTTGTTGTCACGGACGGAGCTACGCAGACCATGCTGCCTTTAGATGATTTTACGGGAGGCAAAGACAGTATAAGCATAAGTCAGACGACAGAAAATGATACGGACGACGGGGAGGAGTAGGATATGGATAATAAGGGTTCAGGTAAGAAAAAAGGGTTTGGCGTAGCTCTTATCGTTTTGATCGCTGCAGCCGTAATAATTGTACTTCCCCAGCTTTTTTATACTGTAAATTATAATGATTATGCGCTTGTAAAGCAGTTTGGAAGGGTCATAGCCATACAGTCGCAGCCGGGTCTTCATATTAAAACCCCCTTTGTGCAGACTACCCAGGCGGTTTACGCGGGAAGCAGGATTTACGATATTCCCAAAAGTGATGTCATCACAAGGGATAAGAAGTCAATGATCGCTGACGACTATGTGATATGGAGAGTGACTGATGCAAAGAAATATTATCAGACTCTCGGCGCCGTGGATGCAAGAGCGGATGAAAGGATCGACGCGGCCGTATATAACGCCACAAAAAATATCATTTCGTCAATGACACAGGATGCCGTGATAGCTGCAAGGGGAATAGAGCTTACAAATGCCATAACAAAGGAGGCAAATTCGGATATCTCTTCTTACGGTATCACGATACTGATGGCTGAGATAAAAGCGCTTGATCTTCCTGATGATAATAAAAACGCGGTGTATGAGAGAATGATATCCGAGAGGAATAATATCGCCTCAAGCTATACTGCCAAGGGAAATTCCGAAGCCCAGAAGATCAGGAACGAGACTGACCGGCAGGTGACGGTTACCATTGCCGAAGCAAAAAAAGAAGCCGAACAGGAGCGTGCCGTCGGTGAGGCCAGATATATGGAGATCCTTTCAGAGGCTTATAATGATGAGGACAAGGCGGATTTTTACAATTATACAAGGAGTCTCGATGCCCTGAAGGCTTCCCTTAAGGGAGGGGATAAGACACTGATACTTGACAAGGATTCGGAGATCGCAAAAATTCTGTACGGTACGACGGAGAGTATGGAGCACATGCCGTCTGTGGCAGTGAATACGGAAAAATATACCGCCGGACAGATTGATGAGGATGCTAAAAATCCTGAGGCGGAAGAAAAAGAGGCGGATTATTGAAAATTTTTACTTGTTTTCTTTTGATTTAGGCGGTATAATGTCGTAGTGTGCTTGCCGAAGGCGGTTTGCATAATGTATTTTTGCATCCGTGATTTATGGCAGAGTGTATTGTGTGTCCGTAGCTCAGCTGGATAGAGCATCGGCCTTCTAAGCCGAGGGTCTGGGGTTCGAATCCCCACGGGCATATTGACCGGAGATACAGGGACTGTTATTATGGTGGGTGTGGCGCAGTTGGTTAGCGCGCCAGATTGTGGTTCTGGAGATCGTGGGTTCGAGTCCCATCACCCACCCTGTACCATAGTGATCTGAGATATCTCAGTATGATCCGAAGGTACTGCATACAGGCGAAAAATGTGGTGGTTACGCAGTCGCCGTTTTAGGGCTATCGCCAAGCGGTAAGGCACAGCACTTTGACTGCTGCACTCGCCGGTTCAAATCCGGCTAGCCCTGCTTATATGAGACACTAGCTCAGTCGGTAGAGCACTTGACTTTTAATCAAGTTGTCGAGGGTTCGATTCCCTCGTGTCTCACTAAAAGAAAAATAGCGGAAAGTCAGTGAATAAGCGGCTTTCCGCTGTTTTTCATTATTATCTAATAGCTTTGCTGTCTGTTTTGTGGTAAGGCAGGAATTTGAGAACACAATTCAGTACAATAGTTATGTCTGAATACGTGGGTGTGAGTTTACATCATCAATATTGAGGGAATATATGCGGTATCTTCGCATATATAAAATTTCCAAAGTGTTTTTACGAGCGCGCGTATTCTGTTAGAAGAGAAGGAAAAAATCTCATTGCCAGCAATGCTGCACCGGTACATATCAGTACGATAACCGTTCTTGATGCCAAAGCCTGAATTAAGCCTTCAGGTGAAGACAGTCTGTGAAGCAGATCTCCATATAAAGCGGCCAGATATATTGATGCCGTTTGAAACACAAAACCGAAATGGAGCCGCTTAAACTCATTCCCCATACGGGCAATCTCCACTATCAAAAAGAGAATGTTAAGAATGATTACAGCGTTAAGCTGGGCTTTTAAAAATGATCCCAAATCTTCGGGTTTCATACCGAATGGAATATGATCGTTTATAACATTTATTGAAATCCACCATAATAAGATTATCATCCACACATAGGACAAGACAGACAAGATGATCATAAGCCGGTCAAGACCGACTCTTTTTGCTTCATATTTAGGAGCAAAACTGCCGTAAACAACCGCAGTAAGAGAAGATATCATCAGTAAGTAATATACAACCCCCGAAGTGTTGTCAAATAACAGGTCTGTTCCTATTGTTCCGGCTATTGTTGCAATAATACTGCATATTACGACAATACCGGCAAATACGAGGCTTAAAATGCGTTTTTTCTTTGATTGGATCTGAGCTGTTGCCATTCGCACAATTTCAGTAGTAGTCAGGTCTTCGGAGGTACTGTCTGTTTTGGAGGTCTGCACCTCGCCTATCACGATGTCCTGAATCTTAAGATCCAAAATACGGGCCAGATTTTCCAACACTCCGATATCCGGAAAACTTTCACCCTTCTCCCAACGGGAAACCGCCTTGTTCGTTACCCCAAGCAGATCACCCAGCTCGCTTTGAGTATAATTCTTTGTCTTTCTGGCATTTCTTATGAGCTCACCTGTTTTGACCTTGTCCATACGAAGTACCTCCCCGTCTCGTGCTCGTTGCTCTCATCGTAGCATCTGCCTTATCCTTAAGCAATCCATTGTAGAGAGAATTTGCTGCTATTGGGTCTTTGAAGCAGGTATGATAAGGAAAAATTCATATAACTCCGGTGCGGTCAGGGTGTCCGGTAAGATTCAAGCAGAAGGAGGAGTTCTTTAGGGGTTTCGGCAAATACAGATGCACCGGTCTCTTTGAGATATGCTTTGTCCCTGAATCCCCATAGCACAGATATACAGGGAAGGCCGGAATTTTTTGCGGTTGCAAGATCCACCTCCGAATCACCGATATATATGGATTCTCCGGGGAGGCTTTTTAAGTCGCTCATGGCCTGTATCACCATATCCGGTGCGGGTTTTCTTTTCAGACCGGGCCTTTCGCCTATGGCTACATTGACAGCCTCCGAAAAAAATCTCTCATTCAGTTCTCTTACGGCTGAATCTATTTTATTTGAAACTATGGCCATCTTGAAACCCCGGGCTTTCAACTGCTTCATTAACGGGATTATTCCCTCATAGGGACGTGTTTTATCCAGACAATGTTTATCGTAATGCTCCTTAAAAACAGGGATCATCCTGTCTATTACCTCAGTCGGAGTGCCTTCGGGGACGGTATGCTCAAGGGCGTATCTTATGGCATTGCCGAATACCAGCCGGTACTCTTCATTTGTATGTGAAGGGAAACCGAATGCATCCATCACATAATTCATGGATTTGGTGAGGTCTTCAAGTGTGTCGAGGACGGTTCCGTCCATATCGAATATTACAGTGTTTATCTTACACATTTATGAGATTCCTCCGAGATATCATACCCTATGCGCGGTGTGTACAAAATACAACGCTCTGATTCCAACAGACCGGATACGGATTTTGTACTATAATAATATTTATCATTATCCGGGTCAAATCAGGTTAAATGACAGGCTTGCAGGACCCGGTCAGCTTTGTGATTTCC
>JAGBOJ010000042.1 GCA_017633935.1 Lachnospiraceae bacterium
AAGTGAAAATCAGGACGGAAATGTAACGGCGGAGTTTTATAAGATAGAAACACCGATAGATGCGGCTTATTTCGGTTCATCAACCGTTTATAACGCTATTCCTGCGGATTTTTTGTGGAACAGATACGGATTGGCTTCGTATACACGCGCAAATGCGTCACAGACGCTCTGGCAGAGCTATTATCTCATAAAAGATACGATAAAGGTTAACAGACCGCAGCTTATCACTCTGGATGTGAGCTTTATGAAATACGGAGAGGATTTTTGCGAGGAGGGCTCAAACCGTAAGGCTATAGACGGCATGAGATTTTCTGCAGATAAGTTCAGGTGTGCGAAAGCCTCCATGTCCGGGGAGGAAAGCATTTATTCCTACATATTTCCGATCCTGAGATTTCATTCAAGGTGGAATGATCTTAAACGGGAGGACATTGAATATGCCTTTAAGAGACCACAGGTGACTTACGATGGTTTTATAATGGAATTCGACGGTGTGGAGGAGTTAGAGGAATTTGATATGTCAGAGCCCGATGAGGCGTCTTTTCCCGACAAATCGACGGAGTATCTGTTAAAGATCATAAAGCTGTGCGAAGAGGAAGATATTGACCTGCTGCTCATGAAGACCCCTACCTACATAAATAACTGGTATTCCGCCTACGACAGGATTCTTTCGGATATTGCAGGCAGCCATAAAAAGTGCCGGTATGTGAATTTTGATGCTTATGAGGATGAGCTGATGCTCGACAGACATTACGATTATGTGGACGGACACAGTCATTTAAATGTAAAGGGAGCAGAGAAATTTGCCGTATTTTTCGGGCATTATATAAAAGAATGCTACGATCTGCCTGATCACAGGGAAGAAGAAGCCTACAGGCGGTACTGGGATAAGCAGTATATGAGATATGAGCAGGCTAAGGAGCAGTAGCGAATTAACTTAGCCATTTTACTGGTCTGCTTTTCCGATATCTGCATCAGAAAGCCTCGCCGTAGCCCGCTACGGCTGCGTTTTCTTCTTTGATCTCGAAAAAGCATCCTGCGTAAACTGACTAAGTAATTCAGCTACAGCTCCTAAAGCATTGCATTGAAGTTTTCCTTGTGTTAAAATATCGAATGTTGCCACGTCGTTTAAGGGTGTGGTTTTTCCGGAATAGTTAAAAATTTCACAATATATTTAAGGAGGTAAGGTATATGTCAAAAAAGATTGTGCTGGCGGGCGCTTGTCGTACGGCGATCGGAACAATGGGGGGATCGCTTTCCACGACCCCTGCTGCAAAGCTTGGTAGTATCGTTATAGGAGAGGCGTTAAACAGAGCCGGAGTCAAGCCTGATCAGGTAGACCATGTTTATATGGGATGTGTAATACAGGCAGGACTCGGACAGAATGTAGCAAGGCAGGCATCGCTGGGCGCAGGACTTCCTATAGAGACACCTGCCGTTACCATCAATGTTGTCTGCGGCTCGGGACTTAATGCGGTAAATATGGCTGCGCAGATGATACAGGCCGGTGATGCGGATGTAGTTGTAGCGGGCGGTATGGAAAATATGTCAATGGCTCCCTTCGCACTTCCTCAGGGCCGTTACGGATACAGGATGACATGGCCCAGCCAGAGTCAGGGAGCATTGGTCGATACGATGGTAAAGGATGCGCTCTGGGATGCTTTCAATGATTACCATATGATAACCACTGCGGACAACATAGCAAAGCAGTGGAAATTAACGAGGGAGGAGCTTGATGAGTTTGCGCTCAGGAGCCAGCAGAAAGCCTGCGCAGCCATCGAGAGCGGAGCATTTAAGAAAGAGATAGTTCCCGTTGAGATAAAGAAGAAGAAAGAAACGATCGTATTTGATACTGATGAAGGACCCAGGGCAGGCTCTACGATAGAGGGTCTTGCAAAGCTTAAGCCGCTCAATCCCGACGGTGTGGTTACTGCGGGAAATGCATCAGGTATAAACGACGGTGCAGCAGCCGTAGTGGTCATGACGGAAGAAAAGGCCAAGGAGCTCGGCGTAACCCCGATGGCAGAGTTTGTTGCAGGGGCACTTGCAGGCGTTGATCCTTCAATAATGGGTATCGGACCTGTAGCGGCTACAAAGAAGGTTATGGCAAAGACCGGCATGACAATAGATGATTTTGACATATATGAGGCAAACGAGGCATTTGCCGCACAGTCTGTAGCAGTAGGAAAGGATCTTGGATTTGATCTTGACAAGCTCAACATTCACGGCGGAGCAATAGCACTCGGACATCCCGTTGGAGCTTCCGGAGCCCGTATCCTTGTAACTCTCCTTCACAATATGCAGGAGACAGGGGCAAAGACCGGACTTGCGACACTCTGCATCGGCGGCGGTATGGGCTGTGCCACCATCGTAAAGGCAATATAAGAAAGGCGGTCGAAAATGGGATTGGTTGAATATGAAGTAAAAGATAAATATGCCGTTATCACGATAAACAGACCCGAAGCATTAAACGCATTAAACTCACAGGTGCTGGATGAGCTTGATTCGGTAGTTGACGGTATCGATACGGATACGGTAAGAGCGGTTGTCCTCACGGGCGCAGGAGAAAAATCTTTTGTGGCAGGTGCGGATATAGGAGAGATGAGCACACTTACAAAGGCTGAAGGAGAGGCTTTCGGAAAGAAAGGAAATGATGTCTTCAGAAAGATTGAGACATGTCCCGTTCCTTTTATAGCCGCTGTTAACGGCTTCGCGCTCGGCGGTGGAAATGAGCTGGCAATGAGCTGTGACATCAGGATATGTGCTGATTCGGCCGTATTCGGACAGCCTGAGGTCGGACTTGGCATCACCCCCGGTTTCGGTGGGACACAGAGGCTTGCGAGGCTCGTAAGCCCCGGGATGGCAAAGCAGCTTATCTACACAGCAAGAAATATCAAGGCTGATGAGGCTTTAAGGATAGGACTTGTAAATGCGGTATATCCTCTTGCGGAGCTTATGGAGCAGGCGGAAAAGCTTGCTTCTGTGATAGCAAAGAATGCTCCCATTGCGGTCCGCAACTGCAAGAAGGCTGTAAATGACGGACTGCAGGTTAACATCGATGAGGCTCTCGTAATAGAGGAGAAGCTTTTCGGAGACTGCTTTGAGTCATACGATCAGAAAGAGGGTATGGCAAACTTCCTTCGTAAAAAGGATGATCCCGCCAAGGTAAAAATAGTAGATTTTCAAAATAAATAAGGAACTGTTCATAAATGACTTGAACGAGACAAATGAACAAGTTATTTTGTAACAGTTTCTAAGTAAAGAATAGGAGGATAACAAATGAAGGTAGCGGTAATCGGCGCCGGAACTATGGGACAGGGTATAGCGAAGGCTTTTGCACAGTGTGATGATTTCGACAAGGTTTATCTTTGCGATATCAAGACAGAGTTTGCGGAGGGCGGACTTGCAAAGATCAGGAAGGGTTACGAAAAGCTTGTCAGCAAAGGAAAGATGGAGCAGGGTGCGGTAGACGGATATCTTGCAAAATTCGAGACAGGTCTTAATTCAATAGCTGTAGACCCCGATCTTGTAGTAGAGGCTGCTCTTGAGGTTATGCAGATCAAGCAGGACTGCTTCAAGGATCTTATGGAAAATGTCGTTAAGAATGATAACTGTATTTTCGCATCAAATACATCTTCACTTTCCATTACCGAGATCGGTGCGGGACTTCCGAAGCCTATCGTAGGTATGCATTTCTTCAATCCCGCAGACAGGATGAAGCTTATTGAGGTTATAGCAGGAGCAAATACTCCCGATGATATGGTGGAAAAGGTAAAGGATATTTCCGTTAAGCTCGGAAAGACTCCCGTTCAGGTAAACGAAGCTCCCGGCTTTGTTGTAAACAGAATCCTTATTCCGCTCATCAACGAGGGTATTTTTGTTTATTCCGAAGGTGTATCGGATATAGAGGGTATCGACAATGCGATGAAGCTTGGCGCAAATCATCCCATGGGACCGTTAGAGCTCGGTGATTATGTGGGTCTTGATATCGTGCTCGCTATAATGGAGACACTTTACAAGGAGACAGGCGACAGCAAGTATCGTCCCGCTCCGCTTCTTAAGAAAATGGTTCGTGCCAAGAAGCTCGGTGTAAAGACAGGAATAGGATTTTATGATTATTCCGACGGAAAGGTAGCAACAGATAAAAAATAATTATAAATATTTAATACGGAAGGAAGGTAAGACATGGACTTTCAGTTAAGCAAGGAACATGCAATGGCAAGATCTCTGTTTAAGGATTTTGCCGAAAAAGAAGTAAAGCCTCGTGCTATCGAGGTTGATGAAACTGAGGAATTCCCCAGAGATACCGTTGAGAAGATGGCTAAATACGGTTTTCTCGGAATCCCTGTTCCGAAGGAGTACGGCGGACAGGGCTGTGATCCTCTTACATACGCTATGTGCGTAGAGGAGCTTTCCAAGGTTTGCGGCACAACCGGAGTTATCGTATCGGCTCATACATCTCTCTGCTGTGATCCGATAATGACATTCGGTACGGAAGAGCAGAAGCAGAAATGGCTCGTTCCCCTTGCAAAAGGAGAGAAGCTCGGTGCGTTCGGACTTACAGAGCCCGGAGCAGGTACCGATGCACAGGGAATGCAGACCAAGGCGGTACTTGACGGTGATGAGTGGGTATTAAACGGCTCCAAGTGCTTTATCACAAACGGTAAAGAGGCAGACATTTATGTCATTTTTGCAGTAAGCGGCAAGGTTGAGAAGCGCGGCAAGATGATGAAGGAGATTTCTGCTTATGTAGTTGAGAAGGGAACCCCCGGATTCACATTCGGAACAAAGGAAAACAAGATGGGTATCCGCGGATCATCCACCTATGAGCTTATTTTCCAGGATTGCAGGATCCCCAAGGATAACCTCTTGGGACAGCAGGGCAAGGGCTTTAATATAGCGATGCACACGCTTGACGGCGGACGTATCGGTATAGCGGCTCAGGCTCTTGGTATCGCTGAGGGTGCTTTAGACCGCACTATTGAGTATGTTAAAGAGAGAAAGCAGTTTGGAAGAGCTATCGGGCAGTTCCAGAATACCCAGTTCCAGCTTGCGGATATGGCTACCAAGACAAAGGCAGCCCAGCTTCTGGTTTATCAGGCAGCCATGAAGAAGGGTGAATACCAGAAGGACCCCAAGATATCCTATTCGGTTGAAGCAGCTATGGCTAAGCTTTGCGCGGCAGAGGTTGCCATGGAGGTTACCACAAAGGCAGTACAGTATCACGGCGGATATGGATATATCAGGGAGTATGAGATAGAGCGTATGATGAGAGACGCTAAGATCACTGAGATCTATGAAGGAACTTCCGAAGTTCAGCGTATGGTTATCTCTTCGGCACTGCTTAAGTGACAGAGAACAGGTATATTTCTTAACAAAATAAATAAGGAGTGAGAACATGAAAATAGTTGTATGTGTAAAGCAGGTTCCCGATACAAAGGGCGGTGTAAAGTTTAAGCCCGACGGAACCCTTGACAGAGGCGCAATGCTCGCCATCATGAATCCCGATGACAAAGCGGGTCTTGAGGCAGCCCTCAAGATAAAGAATGAGAATCCCGGCACTGAAGTAACCGTAGTTACGATGGGACTTCCCAAGGCTGATGATGTACTCAGAGAGGCTCTTGCAATGGGAGCAGACAAGGCTATCCTTGTTACAGACAGGGTGCTTGGCGGAGCTGATACATGGGCTACAAGCCAGACTCTTGCCGGTGCGATAAGGAATCTGGATTATGATCTTGTCATCACAGGACGTCAGGCTATCGACGGAGATACTGCGCAGGTTGGACCCCAGATATCTGAACGTCTTGATCTTCCGCTTATCTCTTATGCGGAGGATATAAAGATAGACGGTGATTATGTCATAGTTAAGAGACAGTTTGAGGACAGGTATCATATGCTCAAGGTAAAGATGCCCTGCCTTATAACAGCACTTGCCGAGCTCGGGGAAGGTATGTATATGACTCCCGGCGGAATATTTGACGCTTACAGTGACAGCGCCGATGTGACAGTATGGGGAAGAGCGGATTTAAAGGATGTATCAGATGACAACTTAGGTCTTAAGGGATCTCCCACACAGATCGCAAAGGCATCCGACAGGGTTGCAAAAGGAGCAGGCGAGAAGGTTACACCTGATTCACCCAAGGAAGCAGTTGATTATATCGTAGGCAAGCTTGCTGAGAAGCACGTCATCTAATAACGGAGGTAAAACCAAAATGAGTTTAAAAGTAGAGGAATGTAAAGGTGTATTTATCTTTGCTCAGCAGGTTGATAATAAGGTAAATAACATCGCATATGAGCTGCTCGGTAAGGCTAAAGACCTTGCATCCGACCTTGGACAGGAGGTTACTGCTGTTCTGATCGGTTCTGATGTAAAGAATCTGGCAGACAGCCTTGCACAGTACGGAGCAGACAGGGTTATCTTAGTGGATGACCCCGAATTAAAGGAATACAGGACGGAGCCTTATGCACATGCTCTTGCTTCTGTTATTGAGCAGTATAAGCCTGAGATCATGCTTATCGGTGCTACAGCAATAGGAAGAGACCTCGGACCGAGGGTTGCAGCCCGTATCCACACAGGTCTTACAGCGGATTGTACACAGCTTGATATAGGAGATTTCCCGCTTACACCCGCACCCGGTCAGGAGCAGAAGAAAAATCAGCTTCTTATGACCCGTCCGGCATTCGGAGGAAATACCATAGCAACTATTGCCTGCCCTAATTTCAGACCTCAGATGGCTACCGTTCGTCCGGGAGTTATGCAGAAAAGAGAGCCCGATAAGAGCGCAAAGGCCAATATTGAAGAGTGCAAGCTTGATTTTACACCGAACAATAAGTATGCAGAGATCCTTGAAGTGGTTAAGCAGGTTTCAAATGTCGCTGATATCGCTGCCGCAAAGATCCTTGTTTCCGGAGGACGCGGCGTGGGATCACCTGAGAATTTCAAGATCCTTGAGGATCTTGCCGAGGCCATCGGGGGCACGGTAAGCTGCTCAAGAGCCGTGGTTGATTCAGGCTGGAAACCGAAAGAAATGCAGGTAGGACAGACCGGAAAGACCGTTCGTCCCCATGTATATTTCGCTATAGGTATCTCCGGTGCTATTCAGCATGTAGCAGGTATGGAAGAGTCTGACATCATCATCGCCATCAATAAGGATGAAAGCGCTCCGATATTTGATGTTGCGGATTATGGTGTAGTAGGAGATTTAAATCAGATAGTTCCCGAGCTTACAAAGCAGATAAAGGAAGCTATGGCTGCAAAGGCCTGACACATTAAAATTACGCCCGGCGGTATGTGATTATCGCTGGGCGTAATTCTTAGAATAATTACGGAGACCATCAATGGTATTTTCAAGTATTATTTTTTTATTCTATTTTTTTCCACTCACTTTATTATTATATTTCATATGTAAGAATATAAGATACAGAAATATTCTGTTGCTTTTCGTTAGCCTTTTTTTTTATGCATATGGTGAACCGGTATATATATTGATAATGATAGCGTCGATAATAATAAATTATGGCGCGGCATTATTGATGGATATAAGAAAGGGTTCGTTAGAAAGAAAGATAATAATGTCGGGCGCTGTTGTATTGAATATAGGATTATTGGTTTATTTTAAATATATAGATTTTTTAATAGATATTATTAACAGAGTTCTCCAATTATTTGATCCGAGTATTTCTATAGGTTCGTTAAATATTGCCCTTCCGATAGGATTATCCTTTTTTACTTTTCAGGGATTATCATATGTAATAGATGTCTACAGAGGAGAGGTTACAGCTCAAAAAAACATACTGAAACTTGCGTTGTATATATCCATGTTTCCACAACTGATAGCAGGTCCGATAGTACGATATAGTGATGTTATGGCTGAAATAGATGAGAGACATACTAAAGAAGAAGATTTTTTTAATGGAATAAGCAGGTTTATAACTGGATTATCAAAAAAAGTAATGATTGCAGATATACTTGCGGTTACGGCAGACAAAGCGTTCTCTCTGGGGGGACAGCAGCTTGAACCGCTAGTGGCATGGACAGGGGCAATCTGCTATATGCTGCAGATATATTTTGACTTTTCGGGATATTCAGATATGGCTATAGGCATAGGAAAAATATTGGGATTCAGTTTTCCGGAGAACTTTAACACCCCGTATATATCAAAATCAATATCAGAATTTTGGAGAAGGTGGCATATGACATTGGGCAGTTGGTTCAGAGATTATTTATATATACCTTTAGGCGGAAACAGAAAAGGGAATGTATATGTGAATCTGCTGATAGTTTTTTTGTGTACAGGGCTGTGGCATGGGGCAAATTACACATTTGCAATCTGGGGGCTATGGCACGGTATATTTATAGTGGCAGAAAGAATGATAAAAAGTAAAAAACCCGGAATAAAGATTCCGGTCGTATTAAGTCAAGCATACACATTATTTGTGGTGTTGATTGGATGGGTAATGTTCAGGGCACCGGGACTGGGCAGTGCCTTGCGCTACATAAAGGCAATGTTTGGAATTCAAAAGTTAGATACATTCCTGTATTATAACATATGGTATTTTATAGATATTCAGATATTATTTACGATATTAGTTGGAGCAATAATATCAATGGGTATTCCCGGTAAACTTTTGAGCAAATTGGATTTAAAGACAAACCCTAAGCTATTAACAGCAAAATATGTCTGTTTGGCAGTATTATTTGTGATTTCAGGAAGTATGATAATGAATGGCAATTTCAGCCCTTTTATTTATTTTAGATTTTAAGAAATGCTCAATGAGAATTGCAGGTATATGGAGTTTCAGATGCGAAACATTCGGAAATTGAATTACAGGAAGAATTAAGAAATATGAAAATGATCAGAAAAATATATACGGTATTTATTATAGCTATGCTGTATCTTCCGATGCTAACGGCAAATTATAAAAAAAATGTGGTGTCTGTTTTTGATAATAAAAAACTG
>JAGBOJ010000043.1 GCA_017633935.1 Lachnospiraceae bacterium
AATTTGCCCGTTACTACACTCCTGTAGTATGTATATCAGCCCTTATACTTGCTCTCCTTCCGCCGCTTGTGCTGCATATCATGGGTAAGGCTCCTCTTTTTACAGTGTGGCTCTACAGAGCCTGCACCTTCCTTGTAATAAGCTGCCCCTGCGCGGTCGTCATAAGTATCCCCTTAAGCTTCTTTGCGGGACTCGGCGGAGCCGGCTCTCAGGGTGTGCTAATTAAAGGCTCCAATTACCTTGAAACCCTGTCAAAGGTAAAAACGATCGTCTTTGATAAGACCGGCACTCTTACACACGGAAGCTTTGAGGTTACCGCCCTGCACCACACCCCTCTTTCAGCCGAGGAATTACTTTATTTTGCAGCCCATATAGAGGGACATTCCTCACACCCCATAAGCCACAGTCTAAAAAAAGCATACGGAAAGGAAGTCGATCTTAATCGTGTAAGCGGCCTTAACGAGATAAGCGGTATGGGTGTGACGGGCTTTGTGGACGGAAGAAGCGTTGCAGCAGGCAACGAAAAGCTTATGAATAAGCTCAATATCAGCTTCAGGGAATGCCACCATACCGGAACAATAGTTCATATGGTGCTCGATAATAAATATGCCGGTCATATCGTGATATCTGACACCGTCAAGCCCACCTCAAAGCAGGCGATCTCAGAGCTTAAAGCAGCCGGCATAAAAAAGACGGTAATGCTTACCGGTGACAGCGAAAAAACAGCCGCGGCTGTTGCAGGAGAACTTGGCATCGATGAATATTATTCATCACTCCTTCCTGCAGATAAGGTCGCAAAGGTGGATGAACTCATAAAAGAATGCAACGCAAAGGATAAGCTGGCATTTGCCGGAGACGGCATAAACGATGCTCCGGTGCTTACCCGTGCGGATATCGGCATAGCGATGGGGGCCCTCGGCTCAGATGCTGCGATAGAAGCCGCGGATGTGGTCTTAATGGATGATGACCCGCTTAAAATAGTAAAAGCCATAAAGATATCCAAGAAATGCCTTAATATCGTTCATGAAAATCTCATCTTTTCCATCACGGTCAAGTTTCTCTGCCTTATCCTCGGTGCTTTGGGTCTTGCCAATATGTGGGTCGCGATCATGGCTGATGTCGGAGTCATGATACTTGCGGTATTAAACGCAATAAGGGCTCTGTTTGTAAAGAGGTTGTAGCATTACAATTCAGCACCGGTCAAATGCTGAATTGTAACGCTGTAGCCTTTATAACACTTTGACCGTTTAGTGATTTGAGATTATAATAAACGCTATGGAAGCAATAAATAAAGACAAAGCAAATAAAATAATATCTTCTCTTCCCTCTGATGAAAAAAGCCGGTCTCTTGCGGAGCTTTTTAAGAATTTCGGTGATGCCACAAGAATCCGCATTTTGTATGCACTGTACGAAAATGAGATCTGTGTCAATGACCTTGCCGAGCTGCTTAATATGACGCAGTCTGCGATCTCCCACCAACTCAGAGTACTAAAGCAGAGCAGGCTTATAAGCTCAAGACGCGAAGGGAAGCTCATCTATTACAGTCTTGCCGACGAACATGTGCGCTCTCTTCTGTCAGTCGGTATGGAGCATGTATGTGAGGAGGATTAACATTACGCAATTCTAAAGCATTCAAAGTCCGTGCAACATCACTGTACATTTTTAAGACTGTCTGCAGAGTCACAAAAGGGGAAAGAGCTTCTGCTCTTCCCCTTTATTGATCAATTCCGTTAAATTATAAGCCTTTATAGCTTTCTTTACGCATTCAGCTTGAAGAATGCGATCTCTTCATTCAGCTTGTTTGCAAGATCACGAAGCTCTCCTGCCGAATGATTTATAACCTCGAAGGTAGCATTCAATTCCTGCATCGAAGCATTTGTTTCCTGAGTGGAAGCCGCATTCTCCTCCGATATTGCGGAAAGGTCATCAATAACTCCAACAACCGCATCCTTTGCAGAATTGAGATTCTCAACTCTTGAAGTGATATCCGCCGAACTGTCGGAAACTGCTTTCACACCTTCCGCCATGCTTTCCATATCCTTCTTGGTGGAATCAAGCTGCTCGTTCTGAGCCTCAAATTCCTGGTTGAGATCTCCGAGTCTCTGTACGGATTTCTGTGATTCCGTAACAAGATCCGATACGATCTGTCCGATATTTACGGCAGCCTCACCGGACTGTGCGGCAAGTGAACCGATCTCGGTAGCGACAACCGCGAAGCCCTTTCCTGCCTCTCCCGCTCTTGCAGCTTCTATCGATGCATTAAGCGAAAGAAGGTTTGTCTGCTCGGAAATGGCCGTGATGACATTTGAAGCCTCCGCTATCTTTTCTACCGCTTCATTGGTAGCCCTTATCTGCTTGTCGATAACTCCGACAGATTCCACAACTCCCGCATTCTGAGATATAAGCTTATTAAGTGCTTCCATCGCATTGTCGCAGGACTTCTGCATATCGTCAGCCTGCTTTGAAAGCTCCTGTATGCTTTCCGAGATACCGTCTATATCATTACCCATATCAGCGGTATTCGTAGCTGCCGTCTGAATGCTCTCAGCCTGCGATACCGCACCCTTTGAGATCTCTTCTACCGCAGCAGATACCTGACTTGAAGCATCTGCGGCCTGACTTGCCGACCCCGAAAGATCCTCGCCGGATGAGAGAACGTTTGTGGCGGAGTTCTGTATGTCGCCGACGATCTCCCTGAGCTTTTCGATAAATCCGTCAACACCCTTGCCCATTTCACCGATCTCATCATTTCTTTTAAGGGCATTATCCTCCACAACCGTCGTAAGGTCGCCGTGTGCAAGGCTTTCAACGGCGGTTTTTGTACTTACAACCGCGGCCGCTATCTTCTTTGCTATCATAATGCACAGCACTAACGATATGATCAATGCGATCACAACTATGATTATCGTGATGACAAGCTTTGTCATTATTTCATTCTGAAGATCGGCATTCTTATATTCGGCATATTCAGCCATGTAATCCTGAAGCTCGTTTAAGTATTCCCTCGCTTCACCGAACGCGGTACGCTGCCCTTCAAAATCACCCCCGTTTGTTGCGGCATCATACATAACGGCCCATGCCTCAAAATCCTTGCTGTAAGCTTCAAGTATGGCCGAATTTGACTGTGTCTGACCGGAAGCCCTGTAATCGTTGTAAAGATAGGGGTCCTTTGCATACATTGTATGAAGGCTTGAGATCCCGTCACGCACCTGCTGGATATTTTCGGCAGCATCCGACGCATAGGATGCGGTCTTATCCGAAGCACCTGTCGTCATATGCTCTCCGTAGGCTTTTTCCATATCGACCAAGGCCTGATACATATCCCTGTCGGCTGTAAGCAGAGCGTTCTCTATCTGACCTATATCGTCATAATAGATCTCTTTTGCTTCGCTGAACGTGGTCATATTCTCCACGCCAAGATAGACTGTAGCAATAATAAGTACCACTACAAGCGGCAGCATCATCGTGATGAGCTGGGTAATAATGCCTCGTTTCATGTTAGATTCCCTCCTGAATTTCCCTTAAATGTGTTTAAATAAAAATTTCCGTGCGCATTAAAAAACGCACGGTTTATTATAACATTCATAAAATACTATTACAATAAATTTAATTGATATTTTACCTTAATTTTATAAATCACTATGCCATATTGAGCAGATTATGACTAAACATTTAATTGCCGTTACACTACCCTATATCATACGGTGTCAGCTGATATACATAGTAATTCAGCCAGTTCGTATAGAAATTATTTGCATGTGAACGCCAGGTAAGGATCGGCTTATTTGACGGATCATCTCCCGGATAATAGTTCTTCGGGATATCGGTTAAAAGTCCCTTATCCCTGTCCCTTTTAAATTCCTTATCAAGCGTGATCCTGTCATATTCGGGATGCCCCATCACAAAAACCTGTCTCCCGTTTTTTGCCGTACATAAATAGACTCCGGATTCCTTCCCCTCCGCAAGCACCCGCAGCTCACTGCAGGCGTGGATATCTTCCGGTCTGTTTTCCGTATATCTTGAGTGTGGAGCCGTAAAAATATCATCAAAGCCCCTCATAAGAGGATCCTTATGGTGCAGAACCTCCTGTTTGAATATCCCGAAGAGCTTTTTTTCAAGCGGATATTTTTTTATCCCGTAATGATAATAAAGCCCTGCCTGCGCGCCCCAGCACAAGTGAACAGTGGATGTGACATTATCCTTTGTCCACTCCATTATCCGCGTAAGCTCGTCCCAGTAATCCACCTCTTCAAACTCAAGGTTTTCCACAGGGGCACCGGTTATTATAAATCCGTCGAATTTGTGGGAATTGACCTCTTCCCAGAGCTGGTAAAACCTGTTTAAATGATTTGCCGAAACATTCTGGGATACATGGCTCTTTACGATAACAAATGAAACATCGATCTGCAGCGGTGTGTTTGACAGCGCCCTTAAAAGCTGAAGCTCGGTGTCCTCCTTAAGGGGCATCAGGTTCAGTATCCCTATCTTAAGCGGTCTGATATCCTGATGTACGGATCTGTCGTCATCCATGACGAATATATTTTCATTTTCAAGGATACTGCGCGCCGGCAGATCCCTCTGAACCTTGATAGGCATTTTTTCTCATTCCTCCAGTACATATTCGGGTCTGCCCTGTGCGCTGCGCACTATAAGGCTCAGACTTTCTATCGATGCGGCATCACTCTGCGCCATCTCACTGATAAGCACAGTATCCGCCGTCTCCCCCGGCTGCAGGGTAGTACTGAGCTTTGAAAGATCGTTTGCAAGTATGGTCTGCTGAAGGGTCTTCCTCTCGCCGTTCACACGCACCCTGAACTGGGGCTTTGCCGACAGCACATCACATTCCTGCTCATAGTCTGCCGTATTGGTCACACTAAAATGAACAACCAGAAGAATATCACCCTGGGCTGCCGTCATACCCATCACAAAATCATCGGATACCGTGTTTTCGGGATATGATACCACGGTTTCGTAGCCGGTATACTGAACATCAAACTCGGGGATATCGATCGCTTCGGCAAGGGATATCTCAGGCACCGGGATCGAATTACCCGACTCCGTCTCACCCTGTCCGTTTCCACTGCCGTCAGACTGTGCGGCTTCACCGTTTGCCGCCTGCTGCATGGCCACGAAATTTTTCTTTTTAGCCTCTAAGTCCACCTGCTTCTGATATTCCTGCCTGGCTACCTCCACAGGCACAAGCTTTGAATTTGAATACTGGTTATGCTGTGAAAGGATATCCGAAGAATAATCGGCGACCCTCTGTGAGTCCTCATCCGACAGCTCCACCGCTTCGGCAAACGCACAGGCGTTAAGAAGCAGTGCCGTAAAAAAAGTTATAAGCACCAATACATTTTTTTTCTTCATTCTTCCATACCGTC
>JAGBOJ010000044.1 GCA_017633935.1 Lachnospiraceae bacterium
AACATATTTCACGCCAAAAAGACTGTCGATGAAAGAATCATTTCCCTCACCGTAAAAAGCCCAGTTCCCGTTATCCCTGAAGCCAAGCCTCCCCATAAACCGGATAGTGCTCATTTTCTCGCTGGAGCTGAAATGCGAAAGACCCGCATAGTCATGCATAAATGCATCATTATGCGTCCGCCTGAAATACTTTTCCGTTCTGTATAAGCCGTCATCCTCATTTTTAAGATACGACACCAGCTCATCGGTTCTGCGGTATGCTTTTTGAAATTCATCCATCTTTGTCAGATCAAAGCTGCCAAGTGTAAGGACGGCGTTTATACACAGATCCATTGTTACTGCAAATATGAGCGGGATCGTAAGAATTCCATTTTTCCCCACTGTAAAAAGCAACGACAGTACCAGCATAAAAAGCGAAATGACTACACTTGACACATCTGTATTGGGATTTTTCCGGATGATAAGATATACCGAATATAGTATAAATACCGCTCCTGTAAATATGACCGCCTTTGCTCTGTCCGTTTCCCCGTACTTTTCAAAGGCTTCCGCGGCTTTTATTATCACAAAGAACACGAATAAAAAGGAAAATCTGTGAGGGAACCCGATCGGACGGTTGAAGCCGTGCCACACCACGTTCAATGTATTTATACAGAAATTCAGGATAAAAAACAAAACAACAAGCCCCGTCAATATCTTTTCTCTTTTTCTTACAGCCCTGTTAAAGAAATAGAATATAAAAAAGGATGTCACTGCCATACTGCAGTAAATATTCGGAAGTCCGGCTCCGAAATCTCCTTTAAATGAACCCGTGTAAAATTTCGAAAAAATATCCCGTATCTCAAAAAGTCTGAAGAACCCCACCGAGAGCTGATTCTTTTCTCCTCTCAAGGACATAACCGCAGGGAGCAGGATAAAAGCAGATAAGCCTCCCGCGCATAACGATGAGGCAATAAAGGCTTTTGTGCTCTTTATGCCCTCAGCATCACACAATACACTGTAAATAAACCAGATCAGGCAGAATATACAGATCATATACGCGGTATAATAATTATTCATTATCGCCGCAGCAAGACAAAGCAGATACAGGTAATTCATCCTTTTTTCTTTTATAAGTCTAATCAACCCGTAGAATATCAGCGGAAGCAGACACAGATTTGTATAATACTCGAAAAGCTCATTATAAACGACTATATATGCCATCAGTCCGTAGGCATAGGAAAAGATGAGCAGCTCTTTTTTCAGACCGTATATCCTGCCGAGGACATAACACATACTCAGGGAACACAAGCCGGGTGCCAAAACCAGAATGACAAATATCCCGGCAGGCAGAAGCTGTGAGGGAAACAGAAGGGTGATGAAATTGAGCGGACTGTAGTAATAATATGCCGCAAAGCCGGCCATCTCTCCACCCAGATTCTTACTCAGGGAATAAATAAAATCGTTATCTCCGCCTATTATTGTTTTTAAATATGAAAGGTAATCAACGAACTGATATGTGGTATCTCCTGTCATGACCGTATTATTGCCGAAGGGATATGCCCCATAAACGGCAAAAGCAAAAGTCATGACCGCAACAGGCACCAGAAAAGCCAGAATATATATAATTATCGCAAATCTTTTTTCTTTTTGCATTTATCGGTATCACTTAAAAAAGGCTATATTTTCTTTAAGATCATCTGCCGTCTTTTTCAGCTCATTTGCAGAATCCGCCAGATCTCCCACCGTGCTGTTAAATTCACGCACAGCAGATGATGTATCAACGGAGCTTACAGCATTCTGCTCGGACATATCCGTGAGAGCGGAAAGCGTCCTTATCACCGCATCCTTTGCTTTTTCACAACGTCCGGCCTGATCCGTGATCACACCGGCCTTTAGCGCGGTTGTCTCTATACCGGATATAAGGCTGTTTACATCCCGTACGGCAAGCTCAATATCTTCCTGCTGCTTTGATACCGATTCACTTACCCCCTTCGACCGCTCTACCGCGCGGTTTGATGCATCAAGGAGCTCCTTCATCTCAAGTCTTATGGCGTCAGCCGAATCCGAAGACTGTGCCGCAAGCCTTCCTACCTCTTCCGCCACTACCGCAAACCCCCTTCCGGCTTCACCGGCTCTTGCCGCTTCAATAGACGCATTAAGAGAAAGGAGATTCGTCCTTGCCGCGATCTCGTTTATCACATCCACCCTTGAATTGATCCTGCTTACAGCCTCGCTTGTCGCCTCTATCTGCCCTGATACCGCCTGAATATCCTCAGTGACCGCCCTTGACGAGCCCGACAGGCTTTCCAGCCGCAGCGCCGAGTTTTTTGAAGCTTCGTTCAAATTTTCTATGATCGAATTGAGCTCTTCCGAATTTGAAAGCAGGATTTCCACGGAATCAGACATCTCGCTGATGCTTCCGCTCTCATTCTGCGTCTCTTTAGCCTGTGCCGCTGTACCCTTTACGATCCCCTCTACGGATTCGCTCACACTGTCTGCAGATCTTTCCATCTGCTGCGAGGAGCTTGCCATACGGTCTACGGATTCATTCATAAATCCCGATGAAGACTTGATCGCATCCACCACCGTATGCAGTCTGTCTATAAGGATGTTGGTACTCCTTGCCATTGCGCCGAACTCGTCATTTCTGTCAGAATAGCCTTCCACACTGCTGAACTGCCCGTTTGACAAAAGCGTGAGCTTCTCACTGATATCCCTTATCGGGTCCGTAAAATATTTTGAAAGCCACAATCCGGTAAGTGCAACAATGACAAATATTATAAGACTTATTATAAGATTGAGCACTGCCTGCCTGTAGGAAGGTCCCATCACCTCGTCGTAATCAACCGTGACCGCAACCACCCATCCCGTATCGGGTTCCTTCTCATAGGATAATATTCTTTTTTTGCCGTCCGATTCCGAGATCAGTGTTCCGCGTCCGGAAGCTGCCGAGCTTATAAAAAATTCCTCCCCGCTCATATCAATCTCTTCATTTACGGGTATGGCTCCCGTGGAATGGGCGATAACCATTCCTTTTTCATCGGTGATAAGAGCCTCCTCGGTTCCGCTCACCTTTCCGGCAAGGTACTCTCCAAGCCAGTCCAGATTTATATTTCTCTGGGCCGTACCTATTACCTTTCCATCCAGATCATAGACCGGTACGGCACAGACTATGACTCTTGTTCCCGAAGTAAGACTGGCTATGATACCCGACACATTTGCCTTTCCCGACATTGCAAGCTTATAATATTCTCTTTCGGATATCTCAACGCAGTCTCCTTTTCCTCTTGCTATCTGAAAGCCCGAAGCATCTGCTACAGCAGTGGAGTTTCCCTCACCTGCCGTTTCATCTATCCTTGCAAGCTGGTTTAACATCTCATCCATTCCAAGATCCGGATTCTTAATAAATTCCCGTGTAAACGGACTTGAAGCCAATGCGCCGACAGATGTCATATTGCTGTCCACAAGCGACATAATATCGTCTTTTATCACATATGAAAGCTTTTCATTTGCCTTCCGCGCACTTTCTTTTGCCTGCTCTATGGTATTTTTAAAGTTGATCACACCGATCAGCAGCACCGGCACAAAGCATACAAGCAGAAGGGTTGCGACCACCCTTCCCCTTATTTTCCCGCCATACTGTTTTTTCCTGTTTTTATTCACCTTTTTCCTCAGATCCTTAGGAACTGTTCCTAAATAAAAAACCGTAAATGTCCGTTCAAAGTGACATTTACGGCCTTTGGGGTACTTTAAGCCCGTTACCGGAGAAGGAGGGATTTGAACCCTCGCGCCGCTATTAACGACCTACACCCTTAGCAGGGGCGCCTCTTCAGCCACTTGAGTACTTCTCCATACATAGTGCCTGCAAATAAATAACATATTTTTTCACGCACGAAACATTATATCCAAGACAAATAATATTGTCAACTTTTGAACACGGTTTTATTGATAAAAGTCATCAGAAGATTATGATTGTAGATGAATTTCAGGGGTTCGCTGTGTTCAACCATATCAAGAAACGGCTGCATCTGCTCCCTCCCCAGAAGAAAAACCGACAAAAAGAAAACAAGCCAAACGATAAATATCCCGAAAACCAGTCCCGCAAACAGTCCCATTGTACGGTCTATGTGCCTTAACCCGGGCAGATCGATCACCGGTCCCATGAGCTTAAGCAGCAGCTTAAAGGCAGCTCTTACGATGATAAATGTCACAACGTAGGCCAACACATCGATCATAAGCTCCTTAAATTCAAGCCTTAATGCGTCATCCGATAGTCTCTTTGCAAAATCAGGCAATATCAGCGCGACGAGCCACAAGGATATAAGCATTGTAAGCAGCGGGACCAGAGTTCTGAATAATCCCATGTGTTTTCCGTAAACAGCGCAGACATATATAACTATCAGAATGATTATAAAAACCGCATTCCCGTTCATATCGTATTACTTAACCAGCCGGATAAGCTGTGCCGTTTCCCTGTTTATGAGAACGAATTTCCGCGAATCCGCAGTGGGTGCGCAAAGTAACGTGGGATCGTCAAAAAATCCGTCAAACTTTAATTTACCTTTGAGATTGTAAATAAAGCATCTGCTGTCATTGTATATGATAAGTCTGTCCTTTGTAACCTGAACATCCGAATAGTCCATATCAAATCTCTGCGAGAGCACATTTTCACCGGAAAGATTATATACATCCGCCGTATAAAGCTCGTCACCTGTGGCGCGGTAAGTAAGGACGATCCTGCCTTCCCCGTAATATACGCCGTCTATCTGTCTGTCAAAATCATATTCCCGTATTTTTTCCGGCTTCTGGTCACCCTTAAAAAATATCAGTCTGTTGTCTCCTACGGCAAATGCCGTGGAATCGTCCATAAAGTGTACTCTCGGTATGAGCGTCCCGTTGAAATCATAACCGCTCATATAATGATCGCTCTCATTGGCTCCGACCCCGCCGAAATTATAAAAGGCCACCGAGCTTTTCAATTCCTGACCCTCTACTCTGACATAGGCAACGCCGAGCAGTATGCCGCTTTCGGAAAGACTGATATCGATGGGATATCCGCTTTCAGACATGGAGCACCTTACCGAAGCAAGCTCTGTCCCCTGCTTGTCAAACAGCTTGATCCACGAAAAACCCGTATCCTCCAGAACCGCCGCGACAACTCCCTGCTTTGAAACAGTGAAATTCAAAACAGGCATCTTCGTCTCTATCCTGTTTAAGTTATCTGCGGAATCTATTACAATTATCCGGGTGCCGCGCTTATCTCCCAGCGCCACATAATCCCCGCAGGTAGCCACCTTCGGGTCCTGCATTTCGTAGGTTACGTTCCATAGAACGGAATCCGTGTCATCAAAGGCCTCTGCCCCGTCTTTACTGTACTTCAGCACATGACCGTTGTAAGCAAGATACTCCGATGTATCCGAATCCTGCCTCACAGTCTTTGTGATTATCTCATAATCCTCATAGGTGGTATTCTGATAATCCCTGTTCAGAAGTGCCAATACGGCAACAAGGGCCGTTATCACTGCAACGACCCCCGCCACCTTGCCGATACGGTGCCACAGTATTGCCCTGTCAGGCGCCTTATCCGGCTTTTTGTCATCATTTTTGATTACCGTAAAATTTCCGTGCTGTGTTTTTGACATACTTTAGATAAATTTCTTGATCTGAGCATAAATGCCCTCACCGTCAAGCTGGTATTTCTTTAACAGCTCCGACCATGATCCGGACTCACCGAACACATCCTGCATACCGAGTCTGTGAACCTCAGCCGGATTCTTTTCCGAAAGAACCTCTGTCACCGCGCTTCCGAGTCCTCCGGTAACAAAAGCCTCCTCTACGGTAAATATCTTCTTTGTTTCTTTGGCAGCCTTTATAATGATATCCTCATCGATCGGCTTGATGGTGTGGATATTTATAACACGCGCATCCGTACCGTCAGCAGCAAGCTTTTCAGCCGCTTCCAGAGCATAGCTTACCTCAACGCCCGTTGCGATGATGGTTATATCCCTGCCTTCTCTTAATGTGATGCCTTTTCCAAGTTCAAATTTATAATCCGGCTTGTCGTTTATCACGGGTGAAGCAGCACGGCTGGTCCTCATATAAAACGGACCCTCAAGATCCAAAGCAGCCTTTACCGCAGCCTTGGTCTCCACATCATCGCTCGGACATACAACCGTCATCCCCGGTATCGTCCTCATAAGCGCGATATCTTCAAGAGCCTGATGGGAAGCCCCGTCCTCTCCTACCGTTATTCCCGCATGAGTGGCACCTATCTTGACATTAAGATGAGGATAACCGATAGAGTTCCTTACCACTTCAAAATTTCTTCCCGAAGCGAACATCGCAAAGGAGCTGATAAACGGTATCTTACCGCAGGTGGCAAGACCTGCCGCTATACCTGTCATATCCGCTTCCGCTATACCGCAGTCGATATGCCTTTCGGGGAATTTTTTCTGAAAAATATTTGTCTTTGTAGCATTCGCAAGATCCGCGTCAAGCACTACGAGATCCGGATATTCCTCACCGTACATGGCAAGGGCATTTCCATAGCTTTCACGGGTAGCGATCTTTTTTACCTCTTCACTCATAATGCCTCCTCTATCTTATCTAAATCCGCCATTGCAGTAGCGTACTCCTCATCGTTGGGTGCCTTTCCGTGCCAGCCCACCTGATTTTCCATAAATGAAACGCCTTTGCCCTTTACGGTCTTTGCCTCATCAAAAGCAGCTTTAAGCTGATCCATATCATTTCCGTCCGCAACGTTTATAACATGGAAATTAAATGCCTCAAACTTTTTATCTATCGGATAGGGCGAACATACCTCGCTTACCGGTCCGTCGATCTGAAGATTATTGTTATCCACGATCACGCAGAGGTTATCGAGATTTTTGGCTCCCGCGAACATGGCAGCCTCCCATATCTGTCCCTCCTGAAGCTCACCGTCGCCGCAAAGACAGTAAACCCTGTAGCTCTTCTTATCAAGCTTTCCTGCAAGCGCCATGCCGCAGGCTGCCGAAAGTCCCTGACCGAGTGAGCCGCTTGACATATCCACACCCGGTATATGCTTCATATCCGGATGTCCCTGAAGATAAGAGCCGAGATGCCTCAATGTGGGCAGATCTTCAACCGGGAAGTATCCCTTGTTTGCAAGCACCGAGTATAATCCGGGTGCTGTATGTCCCTTTGAAAGTACGAATCTGTCTCTGTCGGGATCTTTGGGATTTTTCGGATCAACGTTCATCTCGGCAAAATAGAGATACGTGAAAATATCTGCCGCCGAGAGCGATCCTCCGGGGTGTCCCGCCTTTGCCCCGTGTACCGCCGTAATAATACCTTTTCGCACCGTATTGGCGGTTTTCTGCAATTCTTTCTTGTCCATTTTCCCTTCCTTTCTGAATACTGTTTATATTTACTTATGTCCGTTTTTCCTGTATCACTTCCCCTGCCCGTAATATGCATTTTCACCGTGTTTTCTGTAATAATGCTTGTCCATAAGATGCTGGGGAGTAGGCTCAACCCTTGGATTTACCACTTCTGTGCGCGAAGCCATCTTTGCGACCTCTTCAAGCACTACTGCCGTATGCACGGCATCCTCCGCGTTTTTACCCCAGCAGAAGGGACCGTGATTCTTGCAGAGCACACCCTGAACCGCATTGTGATCCTTATCCTTAAAATATTCGGTGATCAGTATTCCGGTGTTTTTCTCATATCCCTCATCCATTTCCTCTTTTGTGAGTACTCTTAAGCAGGGAATGCTTCCGTAAAAATAGTCCGCATGGGTCGTGCCATAGCAGGGAATGCTCCTTCCGGCCTGAGCCCAGCTTGTCGCCCACGATGAATGAGTATGAACAACTCCGCCTATATCGTCAAACTTACTGTAAAGCTCCGCATGAGTCGCCGTATCGGATGAAGGATTATAATGTCCCTCAACCTTGTTACCGTCGAAATCAACCACTACCATGTCATCCGGAGTAAGCTTCTCATACTCCACTCCGCTGGGTTTTATCACAAACAGCTTCTTTTCCCTGTCAACTCCGCTTACATTCCCCCATGTGAATGTAACGAGATCATACCTGGGCAGCAGCATGTTTGCCTCATACACCTCTTTTTTTAATTCCTCAAGCAAACTCTCATACCTCCTTAATAATCAATATATCCCAAAACGATAAACCGTTCTTGTATCGTATTTCTTTCCGGCTCCGAAGATCGGGCTTTCAAAGTTCTCCTGATTGATGGAATCGGGGAAATACTGTGTTTCAAGACAGAGTGCCTGCCTCTTGTCGTATTTTACTCCGCCCTTGCCGGTCTGCGGGGAGATGCAGTTTCCGGCATAGAACTGAATCCCGGGAAGATCCGTGAACACTTCCATTTTAACCCTTGTCCTGTCGCATCTTACCTCTGCCGCTTTATCAAACGATCCCGTCTTATGGTCGATCGCAAAGTTATGATCATAGCCCTGTACCAGCTTCAGTTGCTCCACATCATCGTCTATGTGGTCGCCAACCTTCATAAATTCAGTAAAATCAAATACCGTACCCTTTACATCCGCAATCTCTCCTGTAGGGATAGCCCCCGCCACTACCGGCGTGTAGTGTGAACAGTTTAATTTAAGCTCATGGTCGTGGATCGAGCTTGAAAGATCACCGCTTAAATTAAAATACGAATGGTTTGTGCAGTTTAAGAGCGTCTTCTTATCGCATTCACCCTCATAATGTATCTCAAGATTGTTCTCATCATCCAGTTTGTATGTGATCTTCATCCTGGCTTCTCCGGGGAAACCGTTATCTCCTTCGGGACTGGTATAGCTGAATGTAACGCTGTTTTCCGATTCGTTAAACACACCGTCCCAATGAGCCTTGTGGAAACCCTTGTCCATATCGGTATGAAGGTTGTTCGGTCCGTCATTTACCGCCAGCTTGTATTCGGTTCCGTCGATCGAAAACTTCGCGTCCTTGATCCTGTTTGCGCTTCTGCCTATGGAAGCTCCGAAAAAGCAGCCGTTGTTATTGTAATCCTCGGGCTTTTCAAATCCCATTACAACATCCTTTACTCCGCCGCCCTCTACCGGTACGAAAAGATCCATCAGGATCGCACCGAATTCGGTAACCTTTGCCTTCATTCCGTTCTTGTTTGTCAGTTCAAAGCACTTGTACTCCATTTATTTAAATACCTCCTTTAATTATGATACATTTTTACACGCCCTTAAAGGCTTATCCTGCCTTCGAGCGCCCTTAAAAGAGTGATCTCATCAATATTTTCAAGATCTCCGCCAACCGGAACCCCGCTTGCTATACGGGTGACCTTGATCCCTGTGGGTTTTATGAGCTTGCTTATGTACATGGCTGTAGTCTCGCCCTCAAGAGAAGAGTTCGTTGCGATTATCACTTCCTTAATGTCATCACTCTGGAGTCTGGTCATCAGCTCTTTCAGCCTTATATCCGCAGGCCCGACCCCCATCATGGGAGATATCGCCCCCTGCAGCACATGATAAACCCCGTTGTACTTTCCGGTCTTTTCATAAGCCGCAAGATCCCTTGTATCCTCCACGACCATGATCGTAGACCGGTCTCTCGACTCATTTGAGCATATCGGACAGATATCGCTGTCGGTCAGCGTATAGCATATCCTGCAAAAATGCACATTTTCCCTTGCATCGAGGATCGAATCACACAGAGCCTTCACCCGTTGTGAGGGTTGTCTTATAAGATAATCCGCAAGCCTTCCCGCGGATTTTGAACCTATCCCCGGAAGGGAAGACAGCTCCTCCACAAGCTTATTCATTTTACCCGAATACAGATTCATTTAAAAGAGTCCGCCCAGACCGCCGGTAAGGGAACCCATAGCTTCCTCGGAGGCTTCATCCGCCTGCTTCATTGCCTCGTTTACGGCGGCAAGGATCATATCCTGCAGCATCTCCACATCATCCGGATCGCATGCCTCGGGTTTAATGGTAATGGCAGTCAGCTCCTTTTTTCCCGAAACCCTGACTTCAACAGCTCCGCCTCCTGCCGCTGCCGTATATTCCTTCGTTTCAAGCTCCTTCTGCTGCTCAGCCATCTTCTGCTGCATCCTCTGAGCCTGCTTCATAAGATTGTTCATATTCCCCGGCATCATTCCTCCGGGAAAACCGCCGCGTTTTGCCATCGTTAATCCTCCTCATCCTCCACTATTTCCACTTCATCCATTATATACTTTGAAAGATCCGGGTACACCTCATTCTTTCCCTCCCCGTCCGCCGGGAAAAAGACAGAAAAATCCACCTTCTTATGCAGCTCTTCTTCAAACACATCCTCTATGAGCTGCATATTATCGGGGATCTTAAGGGTATACGCCTCTATCTCGTTATTGCATTTGATAATGAGCTTTTTTCCGTCCGTAGACGGTTCGGCAAGATCAAGAAAGCTCCTTATGCTCTGATCCGCGTTTTTTACTATCTTATTCCAGTTCTTAACCGCAAGCTCGACATCCGGCTCAAGCGCGTCCGGCACCGGAGCATCAGGCTTCTTCTTTGACGGCTGCTTTACCGTCACGCTCACTCCCTGCGACTCCAGCTTATTGAGCTTTCTTTCAACCTGTGAAAGCCTCTGCTTTACAGATGACACATCCTCTTCCATCTGAGGCCGGATAAGCTTTACGATGGCTATCTCCGTAAGCACTCTCTTTTGCGGTGAATAGCGTATCTGTCCGGAAAGCTCGGAAAAGATCCTTATAAAACGCATCAATGTTTCGGTATCCGTCTTTCCGGCGCTCTCCTTTATGCGGGCAAGTGTATCCGTAGATACCCCAAGCACCTCTGCAATGTCCGCCTCACTGCTTCCCGCGGAGCTTAAGAGCATCATATTCCTCATATGCCAGATGAAATCATTGACAAATGCGCTTATCTCGCGTCCGCGCATTATAATGTCATCCAGCAGCTTTATAGCTCCGGCAAGGTCCTCTTTTATTATACGGTCCATAAATTCAACATATACGGAGGTATCCACAGCTCCGAGAACATCAAGAGCCTTGTCGTAGGTAAGCTCCTGCCCGTAGTTAAAGGCAAGACACTGATCAAGAAGTGAGAGCGCATCTCTCATTGAGCCGTCGGCCATTCTCGCCACAAATTTCAAGGCTGTGTCCTGAACCCGGATTCCCTCCACCTCAGTCAGCTTTTTCATCCTGCCTACCATGGTGTCAATGGACATCCGCCTGAAATCATAGCGCTGACACCTTGAAAGAATGGTAATAGGTATCTTGTCCACCTCCGTGGTCGCAAGAATGAATATCACATACTCCGGCGGTTCCTCAAGAGTCTTTAAGAGTGCATTAAATGCCCCCGCAGAGAGCATATGCACCTCGTCAATTATATATACTTTATATTTTCCGCTGGTGGGAGAATAAGATATCTCATCTATGATCGTGCGGATATTATCCACGCCGTTATTGGACGCGGCATCTATCTCGATCACGTTCATCAAAGTGCCGTCATGTATCCCCTTGCAGGTGGCACATTCACCGCAGGGGCTCCCGTCCTCTCCCGGATTCTCACAGTTGACCGCCCGCGCAAAGATCTTTGCAACAGTCGTCTTTCCGGTTCCCCTTGTACCGCAAAAAAGATAGGCATGCCCTATCCTGTTTGTCTTTATCTGATTTTCCAAGGTTGTAACTATCGGATCCTGACCCGAAACATCCTTAAAGGTTTCGGGCCGGAACTTCCGATATAATGCCTGATAAGCCAATTTTTAATCTCCGAAGCTGATACCCAGCATTTTTGCTTCTTTTATTATAGCCGCATCCGGCGCGAGCATCTTAAGCTTGCCTGCCACATCCTCAAGCGGGACCTTTACGATCTCCCTGTTCTTATATCCGACCATAAATCCGTATTCACCCTTAAGTATCAGCTTTCCTGCCTCGGCACCGAGTCTTGAAGCAAATACCCTGTCATATGAGTCGGGGCTTCCGCCTCTCTGTACATGTCCGGGCACGGTCACGCGGACTTCTTTTCCTGTCTTTTTCTGTATCTTTGCAGCTATCTCATACGATACCGAAGGATATTTGGAGTTTTCCACCTTCTCTTTGTATTCCTTCTTTGAAAGCTTTGCGTCCTCCTTGCTTATCGCGCCCTCGGCAACCACTATGATCGTAAACTTCGCGCCTCTTTCCTTGCGAAGGTTTATGGCCTCCACCACTTTATTTATATCATACGGGATCTCGGGTATGAGTATAATGTCGGCACCTCCCGCCATTCCTGCGTTAAGCGGAAGGAAGCCCACCTTGTGTCCCATTATCTCAACGATAAATACCCTGCCGTGTGAATCGGCCGTGGTATGAATATAATCTATAGTCTGGGTCGCTATATCGACGGCACTCTGGAAACCGAATGTCATATCGGTACCCCAAAGGTCATTGTCTATGGTCTTGGGCAGTGTGACCACATTGAGTCCCTCTTTATGAAGAAGGTTCGCGGTCTTATGGGTGCCGTTGCCTCCGAGTATTACAAGGCAGTCAAGTCTGAGCTTATAATACCAGTGCTTCATGGATTCCACCTTGTCAAGACCGTTTTCATCGGGATCTTTGATCGTCTTAAACGGTACTCTCGATGTACCGAGTATAGTGCCTCCTCTGGTCAGGATTCCGGAAAAATCAGATATATCCAGCATTCTGTAGTTTCCGTAGATCAGACCCTTATAGCCATCAAGAAAACCGAACATTTCAATCTGTTCACCGCTGTTTACCAAAGACTTTACAACGCCTCTCATTGCCGCATTCAGCGCCTGACAGTCTCCGCCGCTTGTAAGAAATCCTATTCTTCTCATCTTGAGTCCCCCATTTCTGCACTGCTGATACATTTTATGCCCCGGCAGTGCGCGAAGCATTCGTTTCAATATTTATAATATATCACAATCCTTTCTTAACCACAAACAATTATGATGCCAAAATCTATGGTTGACTTTGTTTTTATAAGCGTTTTATAATAAACGGGTGGTTTAAGCCAATCAAATGCAGACGTATCGAAGCGGTCATAACGGGGCGCACTCGAAA
>JAGBOJ010000008.1 GCA_017633935.1 Lachnospiraceae bacterium
GAGCAAAAACTTGATGAAAAGTATACGGTGTGCGAGCTAATCAAAACTCTACGAAGCATGAACTTCTTTAAAATGAGCGGTATCGGCTACTTACCTGAATACACCCGCACAGAAATCACAGACGATTTACATGATGTATTCGGATTCAGAACAGATACAGAGATTGTTCCCACACGTAACATGCGATCCATTATAGCTTCTACAAAAAAATAATCCCGACGCTACACCAACGATCATAACAAAACTGCGGATACATCCCATAATTACTGGATTTATCCGCAGTTTTCTCTTTTTCAACTGTCAAAAACAGGCGCCATATACGCATATACGCAATACAAATAAAATTTGCGCAAAAAATAAAGCCATTACTGGCTTCCGAGGATTTTGGGTGTCAAACTTCCGTGAATATGGATTGACGGAAAGGGGCTGTCGCTTTAGATGATTAAATCATCTAAGCGAGGCCCCTTTTTCTTGCCATAAATTGTGGATTCGAGAAATGGTTTTCGTTGTTATTGTGAAAAATTGAGTACTTTAACAAGCCGATGTGATAATCGGGGCATTGTTGCCTTTTTCGTTTTGAAGTGTCAAAAATTATGAGGCTTTTTTCAATTCAAACAGATGCGTTCCGGTTCGATCAGTTACAATCTTATGATGCAGCTTATTTATGTCATAACCGATTGCCAGAAGTATGCTCTGTGCAAGAACATTTTCTTTTCCGCGATACAGATATCTTCTGAAATTCATGTCTTCTTTCACGTTTGCGAAGGATCCTTCCGCTTGAATACTACGGTTCATTCTCAGCTGAGTTCCGTAATCGCTGGTTATTCGTTCAAGACATTCTGCCCGTTTTTCTTCCATTTTTCTTGAAACTGAAAGCTTCTTGTTTCTCTCTTCAAACGCGGTCTTGCAGTTATTGCCTTTAATACAGTCTTTCTTGTATGGACAGTAGTTGCAACTTTCACACTCATATATAGTTACTTCCCGCTGATACCCCGTTGCTGTTTTTTGTGTTCTTTTGGATACTGCAGTGAGCTGTTTGCCATTTCTACATATGTAGCTGTCTGATTCGGGATCATAGTCCATGTTTTCACGTCTGCTTATGTCTTTCCTGAACTTCCTTGTTTTTGAAAGTTCATAGTTCTGAGGCTTGATGTATGCAGTCTGTTCGTTGGATTCGATAAAAATATAATTCTCTTCGCTTTCATAGCCTGCATCAGCAACGATATTCTTATACTTGAATGTAAGATGATCCTCCATGCCTTTAAGGAACGGAATCAGTGTAATGGTATCTGTTGGAGCTGGGAATACATCCAGCCATGTGACATACTCTGAATCCACTCCATGCTGCAGGTTATATGCTGGTTTAAGCTGACCGTTGAGCATGGCATCTTCCTTCATCCTCATGAATGTTGCATCTGTATCAGTCTTTGAATAACTGTTTCTGCTACCGCATACATAAAGCTTGTGATTGTACTCTTTGAGTTTTTCGATGTATTCTTCAAGGTTTTCTATTGAACGCTGGAGTGGAGTCTTTCTTTTTCCAATACCATGTACGAACTGGATACCTTCATCATCCTTGAGTTTATACAGTTTTTTCCTTAGACGCTTAATGGTGTGTAATGATATCTGATCGTTATAGACTACTTTTATCCCATAGAGTTCTTCACATTCAGCGCAGAAAATACATATTTTTTCAGTCAGCTTTATCATGTTCTTGGATACAGCTTTCTTCCATACAAAGGTGTATTTATTGGCAACTGACTCTATCTTGGTTCCGTCAATAAAGATATTCTCACCTGAAATCTCGCCAAGTTCGAGCAGTATTGTTCCGACCTGTGCCATGATCTGCTTAGCGCATTGTGAGAGATGAATTGATATAAATCTTGCTATGGTGGAATGATCAGGAGCAGGTGCTCCGTCCAAAAGGTACATGAAATTAATGTCTCTCTTGCAGGCAGACTCAATATCACGACTTGAATAGACTCTGTTCATTGCTGCATAGATTACAATCTTAAGCATCTGACGTGGTGTGACCTGATTCTTTCTGATTCTGTCATAAGTCTCATAAAGATCAGAAAGATTCATTTCCTCCACAAATGCACTTACCAGGCGTACCGGATCATCAGATGGAATAGATATTTCTATGTCGAGCGGAAGTTTGATTTGATGATAAAAGGAAGATACAGTATAATCTCCTTGTAAGATTTTGTTTAGTTGCATAAACATATTTTACAGCAAAAATCGGGTTTTTCGAAGCCCGATTTTTGTGTTAAACACAGTATTTTCGCATACAAAAAGGGGCCTTGCACTAATTTCTTAGTGCGACAGCCCCTTCTTTTTCTGATCAGGTCTTATGCGTTTTTTTTATAAAGATTACAGCCAGTCTACCTTCCCGGTCTTTATATCGTATATGGCACCCACAACCTGAAGCTTATCGAGCAGGTCGGCGGGAAGCTGTGATACGACTTTATCTACGCTGTTTTTCACATTAAGCTCAGCAGCCTTCCTACCGTCCTTTTCATCTTTGATCGCTTCTTTTATCTCATCTGTAATGAAGGATACAAATCCGTGTCCTCCGCCTTCAATAGCTGCTCCCACAGCACCGCAATTTGTATGCCCGAGGATGACCACAAGAGGAGATCCTAAATGACCGGCGGCATATTCGATACTTCCGAGCTGATTATTGTCAATAACATTACCGGCGACCCTTATGGTGAAAAGCTCACCGATCCCTGCCGAAAAGATAGCTTCGGGAATGACTCTCGAGTCGGAGCAGGCTACAACTATCGCATAGGGGTGCTGTCCGTTTACTGTCGTATCCTCCCTGATCGCGGGTGAAACATCACCGGGATTGGAAGAAAGAGAAAGATATTTTTCGTTGCCCTGCTTAAGCTTATCAAGTGCCTGAGATGAATTCATATGATATCCTCCTTTTTGATTTGTGAGGCGCGGCAGCGCCTGTGCTTAGAAACAGTCCAGATAGTGTGAATGGATCATATTGCTTATCAAGCAAGCTTGAAAGCATTATGACCTTTTGATCCCGACATCATTATAACAGGAATATAACAAAAAAACAGCGAAATGCACAAGAATTTCATCGAAAAATCAAATTTACACAGCATAATTATGATGTTATAATACTAGGAAACGAATTTATTCGTTTCCTGATCGCAGGACGCTTCTTTAGGCGTCCTGCGACTCCCAGTACATAGTAAACGCAATTATTTATTGCGTTTACTAAAAAAACAGGGCTCTGATCCAAAAAACAGCCTAAGGTGGAATATTATGGTAAAAAAGGAAATGATAGCTATGCTTCTTGCCGGTGGGCAGGGCAGCAGACTTGGAGTTCTTACGACCCGGATGGCAAAACCGGCAGTTCCTTTTGGCGGAAAATACAGGATAATAGATTTCCCGCTGTCAAATTGTATCAATTCAGGTATAGATACGGTAGGAGTATTAACACAGTATCAGCCTCTGAGACTTAATACTCATATAGGGATAGGGATTCCATGGGATCTTGACAGAAATATCGGCGGTGTGACGATATTGCCGCCGTTTGAAAGAAACATCAATACCGACTGGTACACGGGGACGGCTAATGCCATATACCAGAATATAGAGTATATGGAAAGCTATAATCCGGATTATGTCCTGATCCTTTCAGGGGATCATATATATAAAATGGACTACGAGGTAATGCTGGATTATCATAAGTCGAATAAGGCGGCGGTCACTATTGCGGCAATGCCGGTTCCCGTGGAGGAAGCAAAGCGTTTCGGGATAGTAATAACAGATGAGGAAAGACGGATAACCGAATTTGAGGAAAAGCCCGATCATCCGCACGGAAACTTTGCGTCGATGGGTATATATATTTTTAACTGGAAGGTATTAAAGGAAGCGCTCATAGCCAATGCGGAACAGCCCAATCTGGATTTCGGAAAGCATGTGATCCCGTATTGCCACGAAAAGGATATGAGGCTGTTTGCGTATGAATACAACAGCTACTGGAAGGATGTCGGGACATTAAACTCATACTGGGAAGCCAATATGGAGCTGATAGATATAATCCCGGAGTTTAATCTGTATGAAGAGTACTGGAAGATCTATACAAAGTGTGAGACGCTTCCGCCCCAGTATCTGGCAGCGGGCTCAGAGATTGAAGGAAGCATTATCGGTGAGGGCTGTGAGATATACGGAAAGGTTTATCATTCCGTAATAGGCTGTGATGTCCACATAGGTCCCAATACGGTAGTGCGTGATTCGATAATCATGAATAAATCCAGACTGGGGAGTGACTGTGAGTTTAATAAGACGATAGTTGCCGAAAATTCGCTTATCGGAAATAATGTGAGGACAGGTACGGGAGATGAGGTCGAAAATGAGACCGACCCTGCGATATATACAAACGGGCTGGTAACGATAGCCGAGCATACCATCCTGCCCGACGGGATCAGTCTGGGTAAGAACAGCGTGATAAGCGGTGTTTTTGAAAAAGAGGATTTTAAGGATCGTATGCTGGCACCGGGGAAAACTCTTATAAAGGCAGGTGAAATGCTATGAGGGCGATAGGGATAATACTTGCAGGCGGCAACAGTCACCGTATGAAAGAGCTTTCCAAAAAAAGAGCGGTCGCAGCCATGCCGATAGCGGGAAGCTACAGGAGCATTGATTTTGCTCTTTCAAGCATGACAAATTCCCATATACAGAAAGTAGCCGTGTTCACGCAATATAATGCGGGCTCGTTAAATGAACACTTAAGTTCGTCAAAGTGGTGGGATTTCGGAAGGAAGCAGGGTGGATTATATGTATTCACTCCGGCTGTGACGGCCGATAATAATTTCTGGTACAGAGGCACGGCCGATGCAATGTATCAGAATCTGAGCTTCTTAAAAAACAGCCATGAGCCTTATGTCATCATTGCCTCCGGAGACGGCATATATAAGCTGGATTACGGCAAGCTGTTAGAATATCATATAGCCAGAAAAGCGGACATCACCGTGGTCGTAAAGGAAATGGACCCCGGAGAGCCGGTCGAGAGATACGGCATAGTCAAGATGAATGAGGATGACAGGATAGAAGAGTTTGAGGAAAAGCCCATTGTTGCACATTCAAATATCATATCCTGCGGCATCTACATCATAAGAAGAAGGCAGCTTATAGAGCTGATCGAAAAGAGCGCAAAGGAGGACCGGCATGATTTTGTAAGGGACATCCTTATCCGCTATAAATCATTAAAGAGGATATACGGCTACAGAATAAAGAGCTATTGGCGCAATATTGCCACGGTAGAGGATTATTACAAAACGAATATGGATTTTCTTAACCCGGATGTCAGGGATTATTTTCTCCATAAATATCCCGACATATATTCAAGGGTTGAGGATCTGCCTCCGGCAAAATACAATATCGGAGCCAGGGTTTCAAACAGTCTCATATCGGCAGGCTGTATAATAAACGGGAAGGTTGAAGGCTCGGTTTTATTTAAGAAAGTATTTGTGGGGAATAATTGTACGATAAAAAATTCAATAATACTTAATGACGTGTATATAGGCGATAATTCGCATATAGAGAACTGTATAGTTGAAAGCAGGGGGACCATAAGAGGAAATTCGTTTTACAAGGAGGAAAACGGCATACAAGTGGTGGTTGAGTCCAATGAAAGGTATATTTTATAGGTTGAAAGTGTGTAATGTTTATGTTATAAATATAGAAAGGGAGGAGTTTTTCGTTTAACGGCCGAGAAAGTACGGAGGCGGTGATATAAGTAAGGAAGTGAGTATATTATTACAGTGAATGACGGACTTGTAGCTCATGAGTAATTATGTAATTAAAGAAAAGGAGCGACGCCATGGAGATTACTGATGTTAGGATTAGGAAAGTTGATAAAGAAGGGAAAATGAAGGCTATAGTTTCAATCACGCTTGATGATGTTTTTGTTGTGCATGACATCAAAGTGATCGAAGGGGAGAAGGGTTTATTCATCGCAATGCCCAGCAGAAAGGGTGCAGACGGAGAATACAGAGACATAGCTCATCCTATTAATTCTGATATGAGAAATAAGATCCAGGACCTGATACTCGAGACCTACAACAAAGAGATCGCAGAGCAGTAAAGGCTGCATTGCGGAAAATAAAAAATATTGATATTATTAGAGGACGCCTGCAACGGGGTCCTCTTTATATTGAACGCAATTTCGTTCAATATATAACGGGAGTGGCAGAACGCCTGAAGATGCGTCCTGAAAACAGGAAACGAATAAATTCATTTCCTGTAATTGTGAAGTCGATGAGCCAAGGAGAGTATTTAATATATGTTCGGAAAACTGAAAAAACAAAATCCGGATACAGTGATAATAGCCGGACTCGGCAATCCCGAGGCAAAATACGCAGGGACAAGACACAACACGGGCTACGATATAATAGATGAATTAAGCCGGAAATACGGCATCAGGTTGAATAGGGAAAAATTTAAGGGTCTGTACGGAAAGGGCAGGATAGAAGGAAAAGATGTTTTACTGATAAAGCCCCTAACCTATATGAATCTGAGCGGCGACTGTATATCGCAGGTCACATCATTTTACAAAACGGATATAAGCTCAGGGCTTATCGTGATATATGACGATATAGATCTGGATGCGGGAAGGATAAGAATAAGGGAAAACGGCTCCGCAGGCGGACATAACGGAATGAAGGATATTATAAGGAAGCTTGACAGACAGGATTTTACCAGAGTGAGGATCGGAGTAGGCGCTAAACCCGCAGACTGGGATCTGGTTGACTGGGTATTGGGACATTTTGCGGATGAAGACAAAGAGATCATGAAGAAAGCACATGAAAGAGCAGCTGAAGCAGTGGCATCCATATTAAAGGACGGTGTTTCAAAAGCGATGAGCAGGTATAACGGATGAGATCTTTTACTGAACCGATAAAAGAACTGGGAATATTTAATGATCTTAAAAAAGCCGTAAGATCAAAGGGAATAACAGATATTGACGGCTGCACGGACGGGGTGGGGACGTTTATCCGTTATGCGTTAAAGCCGGACGGAATCTCTCTTATTGTAGCGGACAGCGATGCGTCGGCAAGAGAGATAGCAGACGAGAATCTTCTTTTTACAAGGAATGTATTTTACTACCCTGCAAGGGACATTATTTTCTATGAATCGGATTTAAACGGAAATCTTCTTACGACCGACAGATTAAATGTGATCAGGGCAATCAATGAATATAAAGAGGGGGACTGCCTTGTCGTAGTCACGACCTTTGATGCTCTTATGGAAAAGCTCCCGCCGCTTGAATCAGTGACAGGAAATATCATAAGGATAAGCATAGGGGACAGCATTGATACCGGAGAGCTTTCAAGAAGACTTGTACGCTGCGGATACGAAAAAAACGCTGAGGCCGAAGCGGCAGGCCAGTTTGCCGTAAGGGGAGGGATCATAGATATTTTTCCCCTTACGGATGTAAATCCCGTCAGGATAGAGCTCTGGGGCGATGAGGTGGACTCTATAAGGGCATTTGATGCGATGAGTCAGCGCTCGATAGAAAAGCTTGATAATATCACCGTTTATCCGGCATCAGAGATAATAATAGATGAGGATATAAAGCAGGATGCGTTGATAAAGATAAGGGAGGAAGGGAAAAAGCGGGAAAGTTTTTTAAGAAAACAGATGCTGACGCAGGAGGCGCACCGTATCAAAACGGCTGTGGATATTTTCACGGAGGAACTTGAAGAGTACGGCACGGTATCGAATCCCGCCGGACTGATCGGATATTTCTATGAAAACACGGTCACTCTTCCGGATTATTTTCCGGAGGATATATCCGTGATACTGGATGAACCGTCACGCCTTGAAGAAAAGGGGCGTCTAACGCAAAAAGAATTTGAGGAGACAATGATACACCGTCTTGAAGGGGGCTACGTGCTTGCGGGACAGACGGATATAATGGAGAGCGTCCGGAGCGTCTTTGCAAAGCTTACGGGGTATTCCTGTCTTGCCTTTTCGACCCTGAATACCAGGCATGAGTTTTATGAGGCACGCGAAAGATACAGTCTTTCATCCAGACCCGTAAATGCTTACAACCGGAGCTTTGAAATGCTTGTATCGGACCTGAAGAAGCAAAGAAAAAACGGGTTCAGGACGATAATACTGTCTCCTTCGCATACAAGGGCAAAGCATATAGCCTCAGACCTTACGGATAACGGGATACCGGCCTTCTACAGCGAGGAGGAGGACAGGCAGCTCTTAAAAAGCGAAGTGATGACTGCCTACGGGGGGATAAGGCACGGATTTGAACTTCCCGATATAGGCTTTCTGGTGATATCGGAGAGCGATATATTCGGAGTCAAAAAGAAAAAGAGAAAAAGACATGTTCCCTATGAAGGGACAAGGATAGCAGATTTTACGGATCTTACGATAGGGGATTATGTCGTGCATGAAGCCCACGGTATCGGTATTTACAGGGGAATAGAGCACATAGAGATAGACGGGATCATAAGGGATTATGTACGTATAGAATATGCCGGTAACAGCTTTGTGAATGTGATCGCTTCAAATCTTGAGTCGCTGCAGAAATTTGCTTCAGCGGACAGCGAAAAGCGGATAAAGCTGAATAAGATCGGTACAAATGAATGGAATAAGACAAGGCAGAGGGTTAAAGCCTCGGTAGAAGGTGTGGCTAAAAATCTGGTGGCGTTATATGCCGAGAGGTCGCTTAACAAGGGCTTTGTTTACGGCCCGGATACGGTATGGCAGCAGGAGTTTGAAGAGATGTTTCCGTATGAAGAGACGGAGGATCAGGAAAGAGCCATCAGGGATGTAAAGAGGGATATGCAGAGCAGCCGGATAATGGACAGGCTCATCTGCGGAGATGTGGGCTTCGGAAAAACGGAGGTGGCTATAAGGGCTGCTTTTAAGGCAGTACAGGAGGGAAAGCAGGCTGCATTTTTAGTGCCGACGACTATACTTGCCGAGCAGCATTACAACACCTTTGTGCAGAGAATGTCAGCCTATCCGGTGAGGGTGGAGCTCTTATGCCGTTTCAGGACCGCATCACAGCAGAAGGAGACCATAAGGAAGCTTAAAAGCGGACTTGTGGATATCGTGATAGGTACTCACAGACTGCTTTCAAAGGATGTGGGATTTAAGGATCTGGGACTGCTTGTGATAGACGAGGAGCAGAGGTTTGGAGTGACTCATAAGGAGCGTATAAAGGAGATGCGAAAGAATGTGGATGTGCTGACGCTGACCGCGACTCCGATACCGAGAACACTGCATATGAGCCTTGTGGGGATCAGGGATATGAGCCTTTTGGAGGAGGCTCCGCAGGACCGGCTTCCAATTCAGACCTTTGTGATGGAATATAATGATGAAATGGTGCGCGAGGCCATAAGCCGCGAGCTGACAAGAGGCGGTCAGGTTTATTATGTGTACAACAGGATAAACGATATAGCGGATGTGACGGCACGTATCCGTCAGCTTGTACCCGATGCGACGGTTGAGTACGCTCACGGAAGAATGGATGAGAGAAATCTTGAAAACATAATGCTGGACTTCATAAAGGGGGATATTGACGTGCTGGTATCCACAACAATAATAGAGACCGGACTTGATATCCCGAATGTGAATACCATGATAATCCATGATTCCGACAGGATGGGACTTGCACAGCTCTATCAGCTTAGAGGGCGGGTAGGCAGATCAAACAGGACCAGCTATGCGTTTCTTATGTACAGAAAGGATATGCTCTTAAAGGAAACTGCCGAAAAGAGACTTGCGGCAATAAGAGAATTTACCGATCTGGGCAGCGGTTTTAAGATAGCAATGAAGGATCTTGAAATAAGAGGTGCCGGAAATGTGCTGGGTGCGGAGCAGTCGGGACATATGGCCGAGGTGGGCTATGACCTTTACTGCAAGATGTTAGACACTGCGATAAAGCAGGAGAAGGGTGAAGAGATAAAGCCGGAATTTACGACCTGTCTCTACATGGATACGGATGCGTACATACCGAATACCTATGTGAGGAATGAAAACCTGAAGCTGGATCTTTACAAGAGGATAGCTGCCATAGAGACCGAGGAAGAGGCTGCCGACATGGAAGAAGAGTTTAACGACCGCTTCGGCAAACTTCCCCAGCCGGCAAAAAATCTCATTAAGATAGCCTTGCTCCGCTCAAGGGCACACTCGCTTTTTATAGAAAATATGGAGTGTGACAGCAGACATATAAGGATAGATATATATGAAAAGGCAGGGATAGACCCTGCCAATATAGCTCCCATGCTTGAAGCCTTTGACGGAAGGATGTCCTTTAAGACAAGAGGGAAGCCGTACTTTTTATATGAGATAGCGCATGACAACGAGGAGCCGCTTACCGAGCTTTGCGATAAGGTGCTCGACGGGATGAGTATCTTAATGAGGTAAATAAGTCTCAGTCAAAGGTCTTTCCTTCCACGGACATTTCGTTGAGAAGATTTATCTTCATATCATACAGCTTCTGCGACAGATCCACATAGATCATATGCGGATTGACGAGTCTGCGCGTCTCATCCCAGAGCGTATCAAGCTCCTTTAAGCAGAAATCCCTCATTTCCATAACGGAAGGAGAGGTATAGATACACCTGCCGTCCTTAAAGACAGGTATCATGATCTCCCTTAATGTAAACTGCCCGGGCTTTAAGCGTGTTTTCTTCCACGGTTCATGAGGATCGAAAAGAAGTATCTCGCTGTCTTCCGTGAAGGTTTCTTCTTCAAGGCAGATAAGGTCGGCCTTTACCTTCTTTTCCTCATCATAGATCCTGTAGATCTTCTTGTTTCCCGGATTGGTCACCTTCTCGCTGTTTTCCGAAAGCTTGATCTTCGGAATGAAGGTGCCGTTTTCATCCTGAACGGCAGCCAGCTTGTATACACCGCCGAAGGCGGGCCAGTCCTTTGAGGTGATCAGATTTGTACCCACACCCCAGCTTGTGATCTTTGCACCCTGTGCCTTAAGAGAATCGATAAGGAATTCGTCAAGATCGTTGCTGGCTGAGATTATGGCATCGGGGAAGCCCGCATCATCGAGCATTTTTCTTGCCTTCTTTGACAGATAGGCAAGGTCTCCGGAATCAAAGCGCACACCGTACTGCTTAGGATGAATGCCCTTGTCCTTAAGCTCCTGAAATACCTTTATTGCATTGGGAACACCACTCTTTAAGGAATCATAGGTGTCTGCAATGAGCAGGCAGGAATCGGGATATATCTCCGCGTATTTTCTGAAGGCGGTAAGCTCATCCGGAAAGCTCATTACCCATGAATGGGCATTCGTACCCTTAACGGGGACATCAAAAAGCTGGCCGCACAGTACGTTTGAGGTTCCGATACAGCCGCCTATCATGGCTGCTCTTGCCCCGTAGATACCGGCATCGGGTCCCTGGGCACGCCGCAGACCGAATTCCATGACTCCGTCACCGCGTGAAGCATAGCATACACGCGAGGTCTTTGTGGCAATGAGAGACTGGTGGTTGATTATATTGAGAAGAGCCGTCTCAACAAGCTGTGCCTGCATGATGGGAGCCATGACCTTTACGATGGGCTCTCTGGGGAAGATTACTTCTCCTTCGGGAATAGACCATATGGAGCCGGTAAATCTGAAGTTTTTAAGATACTCCAGAAAATCGTCCCGGAATATCCCGAGGGATCTGAGGTATTCGATATCCTCCGCCTCAAACCGGAGATTTTTTATATAGTCTATGACCTGCTCGAGTCCGGCCATAATAGCGTAACCGCTTTCCATCGGGTTTGTGCGGTAGAACATATCGAAGATTACCGTGCGGTTGGCATTTTCGTTCTTAAAATATCCCTGCATCATTGTCAGCTCGTAAAGATCGGTCAGTAAAGTTAGATTTTGTCTGTCCATTTTTTTTCCTTTCTGTTTTAGGATATGTGCAAAGATCCTGCGTAATTTTGTAAATCTATTTGTGCACAGCTCCTTATTTTACTCTGTTTATCATGCTTTTGATCAGTTCACCAAGAAAAACGCTGTCGTAAGGCAGTGACATAAGCTTCAAAAGAGCTCTGTTTGAGACGGAATCCACCTCTTCTTCGGCTTTTTTTATGCCCAGATATTTAACATAGGTGTTTTTTCCGTTCTTATCATCGCTTCCGGCCGGCTTTCCGAGGGTTTCGGTGGTACCCGTCACATCAAGGATATCATCGCGGATCTGAAAAGCAAAGCCTACATCTGCGGCTATTGCTTCAATGACAGTTACCTCTTCCTTATCAGCGCCGGCAAGGACGGCCCCGATCATCATTGATGCCTCTATCAGAGCGCCGCATTTTTTGTGGTGTATAAAATCGAGCGTCTCAAGAGGAATGGTCTTATTTTCGGTCTCAACATCAACCACCTGGCCTCCTATCATACCGTACAGGCCGGCTTTTCTGCCAAATATTCCGAGTGCTCCTGCTATCTGCTTCGAAGCGGAGGGCTTTATTGAAAATGCCTTAAAAGCAGTCTCAAAGGCATAATTTAACAGCGCATCACCGGCAAGTATGCCAATAGCTTCACCGAACATAGCATGTGTGCTCTTTATACCGCGGCGGTATTCGTCGTTATCAAGAGCAGGCAGGTCATCGTGAACGAGGGAATAGGCCTGTATCATTTCCATTGCGGCTATAAAAGGCTCTATAACCTCATCTTTTCCGCCGAACATTTTATAGGTCTCGGACATCAGAATCGCCCTTATCCTTTTTCCGCCGGACATTACGCTGTAATGCATCGCATCGATCACGGTTTTTTGCGGTCCTTCAGCCGGAGGGAGATATTTTAGCAGTATATCATTGACATAGCCGACTCTTTCCGACAGTTCTTTGTTAAAATCCATGGCAGATATCATCTCCTTAATCAGTGGCACCGAAGCCCTGTATTGTAAATTTTTTGTCCCTGTACCCTTCGGGGATCGTGATCCTTACGTGGTGCAGGCGGCTTTTGCTTTCATTTATAAGAAGCTTTGTGTTGCAGTGAACCCAGTCGTTTTCATGAGGATCAAGGGTGCGGATAAATTTATTATCCACATAGACCTCTGCCTGTGTGAAGGACTCATCGGGAGTGTCCTTAAACATAACGACAAGATTTTTGCAGTAAAGCTCCATCGTAAGATCTTCGGTATATCCCGTGCCGTCATACATCATATTGTAAGGCATAACGGGAAAAACAGCATCATTTTGATCGAACTGTGCAAGCTGTACATCATTATCCGTGCCGGTAAAGCTGCCGGGACAGATACAGGCACCGCAGGGATTGTCTTTTTTATCTATAAGGAAGCCGTTTTCATAGGATGCTCCCCAAAGAGGAGCGCCTTCGGCGTCACAGTCACCGCCGGCATCATCAAAGCTTCCGTCCTTAAAGGTCTTAAAGAAGTTTATCAGACAGTCTGCCATAATTGTATGTCCGTCATTAGAGGGATGATAAAAATCAAAAAAGAAACGATCCCTTGTTATAAAAGGGGATGCATCGTTAAATTGCCGGGAAACGGCATTTTTTACACTGACCATCGGAAGTCCGTAATGCTGTCCGACTGCACCGTATTTTTCCTGAAGATTAAAATCATCCATAAATAAGGCAAAAAGCAGGATCACGGCAGGCTTTGACGGAAGATTTAAAAAACGTCTTACAAGGCTTTCATAAGCAACTCCGTCTGTCTCGTCTATGTCATCATTAACCGCAAATTCGATTATGACCACATCGGGATCGCCGCATCTTAACACATCCCTGCCTGCCCTGAAAACGCCGAATTCGGAAGGAGTACCCCCGATACCGGCTTTGCACAATCTCACATTTCCGTTTTTTGAAAAAAGCTCTGTAAAGCCCCTGAAGGTTTTATACGCATAGCATTCGCTGACCTGAGGCTCGGCTCCGGCTCCCTGTGTGATCGAACCGCCTATAAAGGCTATCGTAACGGCTTTGCCGGCTTCCGCCTTTTTTACGGCTTTTTCAAAACGAGCGGTGCTGCCCATGCTTAAAAGGCTGTCACGGAGCATGGCTTTATAGGAGTCTGAGGAAAAATCAAGGGCACCTTCCGATCCGTTTATCTTATTTCGACTGATCCCGTTTATCTCGGGGTCTTTCGGGGCTTTTTTTTCTGACATGGCTCCTCCTGTTTAATTGACTTTTATTATTCACACGGTTATTATAATCCTATGAGTGAACAAATGAAACACAAATTGAGATTAAGAGTATCGGCTGCTGCGTTTGCTCTTCTTGCGGCGCTGCTTTTTTTGCTGTTTTTTTATCATAATAATATAACAAAAAGAGAGTATGCGGTAAACAGTGAGGATAAAAACTCTTCGGGTGCCATATATCTTGAATATGACATGACAAAGAGCTGGAATGAGGACGGAAAGTTCAGAAGAGGCGCAGAATATGATTTTGTTATAAAAAACAACACTCATAATGACATATACGGATGGTTTGTGACCCTTCATATGGATAAAAATTACGAGATAGACAGCAGTTGGAACGGAGAGTTTGTGATGGACGGCAGTTATATCCTCGTAAAGCCCGCAGATTACAATGAGCGGGTGGAGAAGGAGGACGAGCAGACCTTCGGCTTTGTTGCGCATACAGCAGGCGAGGCACATATAGATTCCTATGAGATAATATACCACAGGGAATCAAATATTTTTGCAAACCCGCTTTTCTGGCTGATCATAGCGAGTATGCTCGTTATTATCGTTATAAATATAGTTGATTTTTATTTTACCCACAAGCTGGATGTGCTTCAGAGAAGACATGATGAGAACAGAAAGGTCCTTGAGCAGTCGTTCAACACCTTTGCCAAGATAATCGATGCAAAGGATTCCTATACGAAGGGACATTCCATGAGAGTTGCCATTTACGCAAGACTTATAGCCGAGGAAATGGGAATGTCCAAGGAAGAGCAGGACAGGATATATCTTATAGGGATGATGCATGATATCGGAAAGATAGGCGTTACTGATGTGATATTAAATAAACCCGGACAGTTAACGAATTATGAAAGAGATGTGATCCAGACACATGTTGATGTGGGAGGGGAGATATTAAAGGATTTTACCTCTATCCCGGATATTGCCGACGGAGCGCAGTATCACCATGAAAGATGGGACGGGAGCGGATATTCAAAGCACCTTAAGGGAGAAGAGATACCTCTTATAGCAAGGATCATCTGCGTGGCGGATTCCTTTGATGCGATGTCGAGCGTAAGATGCTACAGAAAAAGCCTGTCTATGGAACAGATAAAATATGAATTCAAGACCTGCAGCGGAAGACAGTTTGATCCGGAGATAGTTCCGTATATGATAAAACTGATAAATGAAGAAAAAGTACCCGTAGCGGTGGACATCTGAAATAACCGGTGTCCTGCAGGGAGCAAGGCTGATACCGGAAAAAGACCGGATACAAGTGATGATAACCGTAAGTGCCTGTCTGATAGTAAAAAATGAAGAAAAGGTATTGAAAAGATGTCTTGAGTGTCTTAAGACGATCGCCGATGAGATCGTGATCGTAGATACGGGTTCAACTGACGGCACAAAAGAGACAGCCGCACAGTATACGGATAAAATATACGATTTTGAATGGGTCGATAATTTTTCTGCAGCGAGAAACTATGCGTTCAGTCTGTGTACGATGGATTATATCTATTCCGCGGATGCAGACGAGATCATAGATGAAGAAAACATCCGTGCATTTACGGAGCTGAAGCGCATACTGTCTTATGATGTCGAGATAGTGCAGATGGTATATAAGAACCAGTTTGAATACAACACCACCTATAATTTCGACAGTGAGCTGCGGCCGAAGCTGTATAAAAGACTGAGAACCTTTAAGTGGGAAGGAAGGGTTCATGAGGCGGTAGAGACCGCACCCGTGATCCTTGACAGTGAGATCGAGATCGTTCATAAGCCGGAAGGACTGCACAGCGGAAGGGACTTCGGATTATTTAAAAAGGCGATAATGCTTGACGGGGGACTTTCAAAGAGGCTTCGTAAAATGTACGCAAGGGAGCTTGCGGTATCGGGAACGGATGAGGATTTTGCCGATGCATCCGATTATTTTGGGAAGGCAGCGGAGGAGGAGACGGATGAAGACAGCCTGAAAGAAGACCTGTATGTGCTTATGAGGGCTTCAAGGGTTAAGAAGGATGATTTAAGCTTTATGAAGTATTCCCACAGAGCGCTTGCCATAGGCGCGACATCCGAGACGGCTTATGAGCTGGGAGAGTTTTACAGGCTGCGGGGAGATGAAAGAGAAGCAGAAATCTGGTATTATAACGCATTGCATGAGACAACACCAGTATTAAACATAAAATACGGCGGAGAATACGCTGAAAAAAATATTTCGGTAATCACTGGAGAAGGAGAGGAAAAATGATCACATATCTTGTAACGGGAGGAGCCGGCTTTATCGGTTCAAATTTCATCCATTATATGTTTGAAAAATACGGTGACGACATCAGGATAATCAATGTCGACGCTCTCACCTACGCCGGAAATCCGGAGAACCTGAAGAGTGTTGCCGGCAGAGAGAATTATTCCTTTATTAAGGCGGATATCAGAAACAGCGATGAGATAAATAAGATATTTGCCGAAAATGATATCGACAGGGTGGTGCATTTTGCGGCGGAATCGCATGTAGACAGGAGCATAAAGAATCCCGGGATATTTGTGGAAACAAATGTACTCGGAACCTGTGTGATGCTTAACGCGGCAAGGGCTGCATGGGAAAATGAGGACGGGAGCTATAAGGAGGGAAAGAAGTTCCTTCATGTCTCGACAGATGAGGTATACGGTTCGTTAAGCGATCCCAAAGACTATTTTTACGAAACCACACCCTACAGTCCGCACAGTCCGTACTCAGCCAGCAAGGCATCATCGGATATGCTCGTAAAGTCATATGTGGATACGTATCATTTTCCCGCAAACATCACGAACTGCTCAAACAATTACGGACCTTACCAGTTTCCGGAAAAGCTCATTCCGCTTATGATAAACAATGCGCTTACTGGAAAGAAAATGCCGGTATACGGCGACGGGAAGAATGTCCGCGACTGGCTTTATGTGGCAGATCACTGCAAGGGTATCGATATGGTCATAAATAAGGGACGCATGGGCGAGACCTATAATATCGGAGGACATAACGAAAAACAGAATATCGATATTGTTAATATAATAATAGATACGCTGCTTGAGATACTTCCGGAGGATGATGAAAGAAGAAAGAACGTATCAAAGGAGCTTATAACCTATGTGGAGGACAGAAAGGGTCACGACAGAAGGTATGCCATAGCGCCGGACAAGATCAAATCAGAGCTTGGCTGGGAGCCGGATACGAAATTTGAAGACGGTATAAAGAAGACGATCAAATGGTATCTTGAAAACGAAGAGTGGTTTAAGAATGTAACAAGCGGCGATTACTTAAAGTATTATGAAAAGATGTATAAGGTGTGAGGTATGAAAGGTATTATTCTTGCCGGAGGGTCCGGCACAAGACTTTATCCTTTGACAAAGGCTGTCTCCAAGCAGATGATGCCGGTATATGATAAGCCCATGATCTATTATCCTCTTTCCACGCTGATGCTTGCGGGGATAAGGGAGATACTTATTATATCAACTCCGAGGGATCTCCCTATGTTCGAGGAGCTTTTCGGAGACGGAAGCCAGCTTGGGCTTGATATTTCATACAAAGAGCAGAAGGAGCCGAAGGGTTTGGCGGAGGCTTTTATCATCGGGGAGGAATTTATCGCAGATGACAATGTGGCAATGGTCCTCGGAGACAATATCTTTTACGGGCAAAGCTTCAGCAAAACCTTAAGGAGTGCGGCTTCAAGGGAAAAAGGAGCCACTATTTTCGGGTATTACGTAAAGGACCCGAGAGAGTACGGAGTGGTTGAATTTGATGAGGAGGGCAGGGCGATCTCCATAGAGGAAAAGCCGGCTGAGCCGAAGTCAAATTATGCGGTGCCCGGACTTTATTTTTACGACAACGATGTGGTCGAAATCGCAAAAAACGTTAAGCCATCCGCAAGAGGTGAGCTTGAGATCACAAGTATAAACAATGAATACTTAAAACGAGGGGATCTGTATGTGGAAACACTCGGACGCGGATTTGCATGGCTTGATACCGGAAATCACGACAGTCTGCTGGATGCCGCGGATTTTGTGGCGGCATTTCAGAAGAGACAGGGCCTTTACATCTCCTGCATAGAAGAGATCGCTTACAAAAAAGGATTTATAGACAGGGAGCAGCTTATAAGATTGTCCGGGGCGTTAAAAAAGACGGCATACGGTCAGTATCTTGAAGATATAGCCAATGGGTTATAAAGGTATCGCCGCAGTTTTCATAGGAATAAACACACTCCTGCTCGTTGTGCTGATCGTGGCGGGGGTAAATTATGAAAACAGGAAAAAGACAGATGCCGGGCAGGAGGAGCAGACAGAGGAGACTGCGGGAGTTCCGGTGGAATATAAGACAGAGGTATCGGAGCTTACGCTTTCGGATGTGGCAACCGAAGTCAGGGATGAAGTCGATGATAAGGATGAATATTCTTCAGAGGATTACCTGCTGCTGCTCACCTCGGTTGCGGGGGATATGCTGATAAGGATAATGGATCATACAGGAACGCCGGCATCCGGAAACCACTGGCAGGCAACGGTAGAGGATGAATCGGGACGGGATGCCGTATACTATGATGACGATATGGACGGCAGCATATATCTTTCCGAATTAAAGCCCGGAAAATATGAGGTTGCGGTGGGCGGAGTCGGAAGATCCTCAATAAACATCAGAAATATGATCCGTTTTACCGCCGTAAACGATATCAGAAAAATCGTGGTGGATGAGTCTTCGATCGATGCGTCGAAGGAAGATACCGCCGTAAATGAAGAGGCAAGGGCAGAAGAGGACGGACCTTCAAATACAGAGTACGATCTTTCGGGCGGTACCATCGGAATAGATGTATCCAAATATCAAAAGGATATAGACTGGAAAAAGGTCAGGGCAGCCGGCGTGGAATATGCCATAATAAGGGCAGGCTACAGGGGATCGTCGACAGGGGTTCTCGTAAAGGACCCGTATTTTGACAGAAATATCGTGGGCGCGAAGGAAGCGGGGATAAAGCTTGGTATATATTTCTTTTCGCAGGCGGTAAATACCGATGAAGCTGTGGAAGAAGCTATGGCTGCAGCTTCTCTTATAGGGGCGGATGAGCTTACCCTTCCGGTATATCTGGATGTGGAAAGCAGCGGCTCGGTAAACGGCAGGGCAGACGGACTGGATGTCGCCGCAAGGACGGAGATAATACGTACCTTTTGCGAAACCTTAAACAGCATGGGCTATAAGGCCGGTGTATATGCCAATAAAACATGGCTGACAAATAAGATAGACACTTCTAAGCTTGAAGATTACGATATCTGGCTTGCGCAGTACAGGATGACGGCACCGGACTATCAGGGAAGGTATTCGATCTGGCAGTACACATCAAAGGGAACGGTAGACGGCATAACGGGCTATGTGGACATGGATCTCGTTATGAATTGAAGATAATATAAGGAGCGTAACAATGGGAAAACTTACTGTACAAACGTGTGAAATAGAGGGCGTAAAGGTAATAACACCGCAGGTCTTCGGGGACGAAAGAGGGTATTTTATGGAGTCCTACAATTATAACGACTTCAAGGCTGCGGGTATCGATACGGTATTCGTGCAGGATAATCAGTCCTCGTCCACAAAGGGCGTGCTGAGAGGAATGCATTTTCAGATAGAACATCCCCAGGACAAGCTGGTTAGGGTTATAAACGGAAGGGTTTTTGATGTCGTGATCGATCTCAGAAAGGGTTCGGGAACCTACGGAAAATGGTTCGGTGAAGAGCTTTCGGCTGAAAACAAAAAGCAGCTGTTCATACCAAAGGGTTTTGCTCACGGTTTTCTTGTCCTTTCGGACACGGCTGAATTTGCCTATAAATGCAGTGATTTTTATCATCCCGGAGACGAGGGCGGCATAAGATATGATGATCCGGATGTCGGTATCAGATGGAAGGAAATAGAAAGCCTTAAGCTCAATATAAATGACAGGGATAGAAACTGGCAGGGACTTAAGGAATACAGCGCGGAGCACGGACTTTGAATATGACTGCGAAAAAAAAGATCATTACGGTCACGGCGGTAATAGTCGTATTGAGCATAGCATATATAATCCTGCACAGAAATCCGTTTGCAGATCCGGCGCAGGAGAATATAAAAAAAGCCGTATCGGTGTTCCTTCTTTTGGGAGCCTTTACGGTATTCAGCAGGTTTTACGACAGGATCACGATACTGCCGGTAGAGCTTTATCAGAATAAGGATCTTATCTGGAAGCTGGCAAAAAATGATTTCAAGTCACAGTTTGCGGGCTCCTATATGGGAATAGTATGGGCATTTGTGCAGCCGATGGTTACGGTCCTTGTATACTGGTTTGTATTTACCATCGGAGGAAGGGCACCGGCTACCGATACCGGTTACCCTTTTGTACTCTGGCTTATAGTGGGCATAGTACCATGGTTTTTCTTCTCGGATGCGCTGGGACAGGGGACGGGCTCACTTCTTGCCTATCAGTTTCTTGTAAAGAAGGTGGTATTTAAGATAAGCATACTGCCTATCATAAAGATAATCTCTACCGCCTTCATTCATGTATTCCTTGTGGGGATAACACTTCTGCTGCTGATCATAAACGGATATTACCCCAATATATACTGGATACAGATAATATATTTTTCCTTCTGCGATTTTGCGCTTGTACTTGGTATCAGCTATATTACATGCTCCGTGGTCGTCTTTTTCAGGGATCTCGGACAGATAATAAGCATAGCCTTACAGGTTGGGGTGTGGATTACGCCCATAATGTGGAATATAGAATCCCTGTCAAGACCCATGCAGATATTGTTCAAATTAAATCCCGTATTCTATGTGGTCGACGGATACAGGATGGCGCTCATAAATAAGATGTGGTTCTGGCAGCATTTTTATTCCACCGCGTATTTCTGGATATTTACCGTGGTAATGTTTCTTTGCGGGGCTCTGGTATTCAAGAGGCTTAAGGTGCATTTTGCGGACATTCTTTAAGGGATTATAAAACGATGGCTGAAGAAGAAGTAATAAAGGTAGATCACCTCGACAAAATGTATAAGCTGTATGACAGACAGAGGGACCGCTTAAGGGATTCTCTCGGTCTTACAAGGCATAAGCTTTATCACGAGCACTATGCCCTTAAGGATGTGAGCCTGTCGATCAATAAGGGTGAGACCGTCGGGATAATAGGTACAAACGGATCGGGAAAATCCACGATATTAAAGATAATAACCGGAGTCCTTTCCCCGACTGCGGGAGAGGTAAGTATAAAGGGCAGGCTTTCGGCGCTTTTGGAGCTGGGCGCCGGTTTTAATATGGAGTTTACCGGTATCGAAAATGTATATCTTAACGGTACCATGAGCGGATTTTCAAAAGAGGAGATAGACGAGAGGCTTGAGGACATACTGAAATTTGCAGATATAGGTGAATTTGTGAATCAGAAGGTAAAAACCTATTCAAGCGGTATGTTTGTAAGGCTTGCTTTTGCGGTAGCCATAAATATAGACCCGGAGATACTTATAGTGGACGAGGCGCTATCCGTGGGGGATGTCTTTTTCCAGAACAAATGCTACCATAAATTTGAAGAATTCAAGGCACAGAAAAAAACGATCCTTTTTGTAAGCCATGATCTTTCCAGTATCAGCAAATACTGTGACAGGGTGATCCTGCTCGATAAGGGGAAAAAGCTTGCCGAGGGAAATCCGAAAGAGATCATAGATATGTACAAGAAGGTCCTTGTCCATCAGATGGACTCGGATATGGTTAAAAGCGAGACCGTGGATAAAGAGGGAAATCTGGTGGAGTCTAAGGACGGCGGGAAAAACGCATGGAAATCGCACCTGACCCTTAATCCCTCAAACGACACCTACGGAAACGGGATCGCAAGGATAACGGATTTCTGTCTGATAGATAACAGCGGAAATATCACAAATACGGTCATAAAGGGTGACAGCTATACCGTAAAGGTACGGGTTGAGTTTGACGGAGAGGTCAGCGAGCCTATAATAGCTCTTTCACTGAAAAACCGCATGGGTGTGGAAATTACCGGCACAAATACGATGTTTGAGAAGATCTCGACGGGTGAATTTAAAAAGGGCGACAGCATGATCGTGACATTTACGCAGGATATGTACCTGCAGGGAGGGGAATATCTGGTCTCCCTTGGCTGTGTCGGATACAGGGAAGGGGATTTTACCGTATATCACAGACTGTATGACATATTTAATATTCAGGTTATCTCCTCAAAGGATACGGTAGGTTATTATGATATGAATTCTGATGTGACGGTGGACAGGATCAATGGATAAAACGGAGAAAATCGGAGAGGTTATACTGAACCTGAGCTCTTATTGCGGTAAGGATCTTTACAGTGAGGGTGATGCGGAGGATGAGCTTTTAAGGATAGTGTCTGAGCATAATGAGGATGAATATAACGGCATTATCGCTTCGAGCAGAAGCTGGAGCACGCTGTATCATCTTTCCGATATCAGGGAAAATATCGCGGATTTCTTAGGGATAAGCAAAAGTGATTCCGTGCTTGAGATCGGCGCGGGTTGCGGCGCGGTCACCGGCGTTTTTGCACGGATGGCAAAAAAGGTGACCTGTGTGGAGCTTTCATATAAGAGGAGCCTGATAAATGCCAACCGCCATAAGGATTTTGATAATATTGAGATCATGGTCGGTAATTTTCAGGATATCGAAAAAACACTCACCGAAAAATATGATTATATAACCCTTATAGGTGTTCTTGAGTATGCGGGAAGCTATATAGAGGCCGAAGATCCTTATGAAACACTGCTGAGCCTCTTAAAGCCTCATTTAAAAGAGGGCGGGTGTATTGTCACGGCCATAGAAAATAAATACGGGCTGAAATATTTTGCAGGCTGCAGGGAGGATCATACCGGCGGCTTTTTCGATGGAATAGAGGGTTATGTGAAAACGGATGCGGTAAGGACCTTCTCTAAAGACGGGCTCTTTAAGCTAGCCTCAAAGCAGGGCTTTAAGACATATTTTTATTATCCGTATCCGGATTATAAGCTGCCGGTCACGATCTATTCCGATGACAGGCTTCCGGCAGTATCCGAGCTTTATGACAATGTAAGGAATTTTGATAATGACAGGTTTATTGCTTTCAGTGAGAGCGAGGTTTTTGACGAGCTTATAAGAGAGGGGCAATTTCCCTTCTTTTCCAATTCATTTCTTGTGCTCATGCGGTACGGAGACAAGGTTGAGGGTATTAAAGAGAGAAAGACCGTTTACAGCAGGCATTCCATAGAAAGGCGTCCTGAAAGACAGATAAGGACGGATATGGAGCTTACGGAGTCCGGTCAGAAGATCATAGCAAAATACCCTGTAAGCCCCCGGGCAGAGGGTCATCTTGAAAATATGGCACGAGCCTATGAAAGACTCCTTACAGTATTCAGGGAAACCAGATTTAAGCCTAACAGGATGAAGAGGATAAATGACGGGGAAGGACATTTAAGGAGGCTGGAATTTGAATTCCTTAAAGGGCCGACCCTTTCCGATGAGCTTGGTATCTGCAGGGCCGAAAAAAAGACGGAGGATGCCCTGCTTTTGATAAACAGTTATTGTGATACATTAAGGAACCTTAATGATATGCAGCCGTTTAAGATGACGGATGAGTTTAAGGAAATGTTCGGTGAGGTCAGTCTGCCCGCGGGACTGCTTTCCATGCCTGTTACGGATCTGGATCTGACCTTTACGAATCTGATATCGGACAAGGGATGGAATATAATAGATTATGAATGGACCTTTGACTTCCCGATACCGGTTGATTTCGTGATCTACAGGGCGATCTACTATTTTACAAGGGATCTTGACGAGGGTGCCTTTGAAGGGGTGGATTTTTTTGTCGAAACGGGTATAGGCGGGCAGTTGAAGGAAACCTTTAAAAAAATGGAATATAATTTCCAGATGTATATCAGAGGTGACAGATTTACCCTTCCGGTAATGTATTCCATCATGGGAAGAGAGACTCTCGAGCTTGACAGAGCCGTTAAGACAGCCCGCCTTACATCAGGCCTTAAAAAGCCGCGGCTGTATTACGATCTGGGCAGGGGATATAACGAGCAGGATACGCTTTTTATTGATGCAAAGGTAAAGGATGACTGCATTATACATTTTGAGACGGTCATACCCGAAGGGTGCAGGACACTCCGGATAGATCCGATAGATAAAAGGTGTATATTAAGGATAAGGCTCCTTGAAAATGAGGGAAAGAGGAATGAGATATCGGTAAACGGTACGGTGCTGCAGGATAATACGATCATTTTTGATACCGTTGATCCGCAGATAATAATAGATGATATAGTGGCGGGCAGAGCTCTTAAGGTGGAATATGAGATATCCATGCTGCCGGAGGATATGTTCGAGGATGTTGTCAGATCATATAAAAATGCCGTGAAGCCCGTACGGAGGTTTAGACATAAGAATACGGATAATGGATATGTGAGACTTGTACTATGATGAGGAAAAGACGAGGTTTTAAAGAAGATATACAAAGGGCTGCCGAACCCTATGAGATATTTATCGATGAAAAAGAAAAATTCAGGGGAGCAAAAGAGGATAAGGCACTGACAAATGCCTTTTCGGACAGGTATGAGATCATCAGACCGGAGGGGACGGTAAATGATCCCGATATGATAAAGAGGTTTGCCCACTATGCGGCTGAGGGCGATTATGATCTGCTTTTCTGCGATGATGACATAGTAAAAAACGGGAAAAGAGTGCGGCCCTTTTTTAAGCCTCCCTTTGCGCCGGAGACGGCAGAGGCATATGGTAATTATTTTTCCGCAGCGGCGGTAAAAAAGGATATCCTTAAGGACGGAAGGATCAAAATGTCTTATCTGGACCCCGTAAAAGTAAAGCATATACCGGAGGTCCTGTGCCACTATGTAAAAAGCAGACCGGTAATAAAAAATCCCGCAGACAGGGCAGAGCTTGACTGCAGCATGGCGGACAGTTGTTCTTTATCGATAGTGATTCTTTCAAAAGACCATCCTGAGCTGTTAAAAATGTGTCTGGAAAGCTTAAGGAAGGCCGATCTTCCGGAGCAGACGGAGGTTCTGGTCATAGATAACGGCAGCAGCAGGGAAAACCGCACCATATACAGAAAGCTCATAAAGGAAACAGGGGCAGAGTATTTTGTGGCCCCCATGGATTTCAATTACTCCAAGCTCAATAATTACGGCGTCAAAAGGACATTCGGAGATTATCTTCTTTTTCTGAATGATGACATCGAGATCCCGGAGGAAAGCGCGGATTTTGCAAAAAGACTTATCACCTATGCTTCGCGTGAGCACGTCGGAGCGGTGGGAATGAAGCTTTTATACCCGGGAGGAAATCTTATACAGCACTGCGGTATCACCCTGCTTAAATCCGGACCCTCACATAAGCTGTGCGGTTATAATGATGATGAAAGCTATTATCACGGTATAAATAAAAGGAATGTAAATTTTCTGGCTGTGACGGGAGCATGTCTGTGCGTCAAAAGAGAGCTTTTTGAAGGTGAGAACGGCTTTGACGAAAACCTGCCGTTAGCATATAACGACGTGGATCTGTGTGTGAGATTTGCCGAAAAGGGACTGTACAACGTCTGTATAAACGACACATTTCTGTACCATCATGAATCGGCAAGCCGTAAGGATGACAGGGAGAATGTGGGATCGTATTTAAAGCTTAAGGAGTATTCAAGGTATTTTTACGGAAAACACAGGGATTATTTAAAAGACGGAGATCCGTTTTATAATGAAAACCTGACTTTTACGGGACTCGATTACAGGATAAATATACCCTTAAGATGGGAAATCAGCGGAGTTGAGAAGGAACCGGTTCTGAAGGATTTCACTGAAAGAAGAACAGGCGATGTGATGCGGTCTAATGTGGACTTTGCAGGATACCGCTTAAATGATGCATACGGAAACGAAGATTTCTTTGAGGTATCAGGCTGGATATTTTATGAAAAAAAGGACGTGGCGCGTTTTGAACCGGCAGTTATGATAGTTAACGGAGATATAACCGCGGTATACAGTGCGGTGAGAGTCTTTAGGCGGGATGTGGAGGAGGCATTTAAGAAGCAGCTCAATGCATGTATGGCAGGCTTTTATACCCGTATAGCCCATGCTTCACTTGAACGGGAGGGACTTACCGGCAGGCTTCGTATAATTCCGGTACTCCTTGACAGAAAAGGAACCGTTTACGTTGAATGAAGCATATAAAAAACACACCGGACAAGGGGAAGGATATGTCAGAAACAAACAGCAGGGAAGAATACTATAAAACACTTTACGAAAAAGAAGCTTCAAAAAACGAGGAGCTCTTAAAGGAGCTTACAGCCTTAGAGGAAGAGCATGCCGAGCTGAAAAGGAAAGTGGATCTTTTAAAAAACAGCATGATCTATAAATCGATAATGCCTTTTCGTATAGCGTGGTCGAAATTCAAGAATGCCGTCATAAGGGTCAGAAGATACGGGAAATTAAAAGAGATTATCCGTAAGCTTAAGTCAAAGCGTATAGAAAGGACGGCTTACAGATATCACGGGACAAAAAGCTTTATGACACCCGAACAGAGAACTCAGGCGCAAAAGACCGTGTTTAAGAAGGAATATATCTTTTCGATACTTGTCCCGCTGTATAACACACCGGAAAAATTTTTGAGGGAATTTATAAGCTCGGTCACGGATCAGGTGTATGGAGGGTGGCAGCTCTGTCTGGCTGACGGCTCCGATGAAGAGCATAAGTATGTCGGAGAGATCGTGGAGGAATACAGGAAGGCTGACGGAAAGGACCGGATAAGGTATAAAAAGCTTACCGAAAACAAAGGTATATCCGAGAACACGAATGAATGCTTCTCACTTGCCACGGGAGATTTTTACGCGCTGATGGATCATGATGATATACTGCATCCCTCGGCTTTATATGAATTTATGCTGGCGCTTCAGGAGAAGGATGCATATTTTCTGTATTCCGATGAGGCCACCTTTAAGGGCGACAGCATAGATAATATGATAACAATGCATTTTAAGCCGGACTTTGCGCCGGATAATTTAAGGGCAAACAATTATATATGTCATTTCAGCGCGTTCAGAAAAGAACTTGTGGATGAAGCGGGGAAATTCAGGAGAGAATATGACGGCTCGCAGGATCACGACCTGATCTTAAGGCTTACAAAAATGGCGGCAAACCGCGGTGACGGAGTTGTGCATGTTCCGAAGGTGCTCTACTACTGGAGATCACATGCAGGCTCTACGGCAGCGGACATAAATGCAAAGACCTATGCGATAAATGCCGCAAAGAAAGCGGTAGGTTCCCACCTTGAAGGCTGCGGCTTTAAGAATTTTGAGATTGAAAGCACAAAGGCCTTTGCCACGATATTCAGGATAAGATATGAGCTTGTAAGAAAGCCTCTGATATCTGTCATCATCCCGAATTCGGAGCATGCAGACGACCTTAGAAGATGTATAAATTCGATACTGACCAGAACAAGTTATGAAAATTATGAGATAGTCATAGTCGAGAATAACAGTACTTCAAGAGAGATAAGGGAGTATTATGAAGAAGCCGGAAAGCTTCCGAATGTGACCATAGCCGACTGCGGTAAAAGGGACAGCTTTAATTTCTCATTCCTTATAAATGAAGGGGTGAAAAGCTCAAAAGGGGAATACCTTGTATTACTGAATAATGATACGGAAGTGATTACCAGAGGATGGCTTCAGGAAATGCTGATGTATGCACAGCGGGACGATGTGGGCGCCGTCGGATGCAAGCTTTATTATGCCGACTATACCATACAGCATGCGGGGATAGTGCTGGGACTGGGAGCACACAGGACAGCGGGACATATCCACTACAGGCTTGCAAAGGAAAATCTCGGATATATGGGAAGGCTCTGCTATGCACAGAATGTAAGTGCCGTAACGGGAGCCTGTCTTATGGTGTCGAAAGCCGACTTTGAAAGTGTCGGCGGTTTTTCGGAGGAATTTGCGGTAGCATTAAATGATGTGGATTTTTGCCTGAAGCTCAGACAGAAAGGGCTCTTAAACGTATTTACCCCGTTTGCGGAGCTGTTTCATTATGAATCGCTTTCAAGGGGGAGCGATGTGGAGAAAGCCGAAAAGGAAAAGGCTGACAGGTACGATAAAGAGGCGGAGCATTTCAGGAAAAAGTGGAAGGATGTGCTTGAAGCAGGAGATCCGTATTTTAATCCGAATTTTTCGCTTGATCACAGCAATTTTACACTGAAGGTTTCACCGGCATCGATGACGGGTGAGTAGTATGATCCATATTCTTTACGGTGACGGCAAGGGGAAGACATCCGCGGCAGCGGGAATGGCGTTAAGAGCCGCGTCCTACGGGGTAAGGGTGATCTTTGCACAGTTCTTAAAGGACGGTTCATCAGGGGAGATAGCCCTCTTAAAAGAAATCCCCGGGGTAATGATCCTTAAGGCGACGCATTTTTTCGGCTTTACCAAAAATATGACACAGGAGCAGGCAGGGATCGTTTCCGGGGAGTGCCGTGAACTTTTAGAGAAAATCAGATGTTATTTTCCGGGAGCAGATGAAGAGACCCGCAAGGCGGACATATCTGCTCTTATTGTTATGGATGAGGTCTTAAATGCGGTGGATAAGGGACTTTTGGAAACCGGAGAACTGATATCTTTTTTGGAAGATATGCCCGAAAATGCCGAACTGGTGATGACCGGAAGAAAAGCGGACCCTGAGCTTATAAGGCTTTCCGATTATGTATCCGAGGTAAAAAAGGAAAGACACCCTTATGAAAACGGGGTAAGAGCAAGGACAGGGGTGGAAAAATAAAAAGCATTTATCAGATCGTAAATTTATGATAAAATATCTGATATATCGTTGCAGAGATATATGTTCTTTATATACTGATTAAGGAGGAAACGCGGATGGATTTCAAAGAGGTCTACAAAAGCTGGCTTGAGGATGATTACTTTGACGAAGAGACAAAAAAGGAGCTTAGGTCTATCGAGGGTAATGATGCCGAGATAGAGGACAGGTTCTATAAAGAGCTTGAGTTCGGTACCGGCGGCTTAAGAGGCGTGATCGGCGCGGGTACAAACAGAATGAATGTTTATACCGTGCGGAAGGCTACCCAGGGTCTTGCTAATTATATCAAAAAGCAGGGGACCGGAGATAAGGGAGTGGCTATTTCCTATGATTGCCGCAGGATGTCTCCCGAATTCGCCGATGTGACAGCCCTTTGTCTGGCTGCAAACGGTATCAAGGCATATGTTTTTGATGCCTTAAGGCCGACACCCGAGCTTTCCTTTGCCGTACGCGAGCTTCACTGCACGGCAGGCGTAATGATCACTGCCAGCCACAATCCTCCGGAATATAACGGATACAAGGCTTACTGGGATGACGGCGCCCAGATGACATCTCCCAAGGATACCGATGTCATTGACGAGGTAAGGGCGGTTGAGAAGTTTTCCGACGCAAAGACCATGGATCTTGAAGAAGCCAAAGCAAAGGGTCTTTATGAAGTCATCGGCAAGGAAATCGATGATAAATATATGGCGGAATTGAAAAAGCAGATTATCCATCCCGAGATCATAAAAGAGGTTGCAGATGATATAAAGATAGTGTATACGCCCTTCCACGGTACCGGAAATGTACCGGTCCGCAGGATACTTGATGAACTGGGCTTTAAAAATGTTTATGTGGTACCCGAGCAGGAGCTTCCGGACCCTGATTTCACAACGTTGGATTATCCGAATCCCGAGGACCCCAAGGCGTTTGAGCTGGCTCTTAAGCTTGCAAAGGAAAAGGATGCCGATATAGTAATGGCTACAGACCCCGATGCGGACCGTCTCGGGATCTATGCAAAGGATACTAAGACAGGAGAATATATCGGATTTACCGGCAATATGTCCGGTATGCTTATCGCCGAGTATCGTTTAAGGGAGCTTAAGGCTTTAGGCAAGCTTCCGTCAAATGCAGCTCTTATAAAGACCATAGTAACGACCAATCTTGCAGATCCGATCTGTGAGGATTACGGTGTCAAGCTTATCGAGGTTCTTACGGGCTTTAAATATATCGGTGAGCAGATCAAGTGGTTTGAAGAGAATAATTCATATGAGTATGTGTTCGGACTTGAGGAATCCTACGGATGTCTGGCAGGTACCCATGCCCGCGACAAGGATGCGGTTGTGGCGGTAATGTGTCTGGCAGAGGTCGCTTCATGGTGCAAGAAGCAGGGGATCACCGTCTGGGACCAGATGATAAATATTTACGAAAAGTACGGCTACTTCAAGGAGGGCATCCATACCGTCACCTTAAAGGGAATAGACGGTGCCGAGCAGATTAAGGCCATAATGGAGAAGATAAGGAAAAATCCGCCGACGCAGTTCGGGGATCTTAAGGTAAACGAATTCAGGGATTATTTAAATGGACCCGGGGTTACGGGACTGCCTGTTTCAAATGTGCTTTACTTTGATCTTTCAAATAATTCATGGTGCTGTGCAAGACCTTCGGGCACCGAGCCGAAGATCAAGTTCTATATGGGCGTAAAGGGAGATTCTCTTGAAGATGCCGATAAGAAGCTTGAAGAACTCAAGGAAAATGTGGTAAAGGCACTTGCTTAAAAAGGCATCGGATATAATCAACAGATTTTCACGCAGCAGGGAGCTTTATATCATGATATATGTGATAATGGGGCTCCTTGCGGCAGTATCGGTATTTGCCGGGATAAGAAATGCGCTTATATTCAGTCAGGATTTTCAGTATGATGCGGCAAAGGCATTGCTTTACGGGACAGATCCCTATGATGTCAGCCTTGAAGGAATGAAAAGTCCCGATGTGGACGGACTGTCGGAGTTTTACTCTTATTATGAGAGTATAGGCGCTCCCCAGCGGATGGAGGCAAACCAGTTTCCTTCCCTGCTGTACCTGCTTGCGCCGTGGTGCTTTTTTAGCGCAAAAAGGGCAAGGGTCTTATGGCTGGTATCGAATTTATTATTTACGGGATTTATTATCGTCCTTTTGCGGCATACTTTTTTTAAGGAGACGGATAAAAAGCTTTTTTTTATTTTCGTACTTTTGATGATAGCGGGTACGCCGTGGAGAAATCAGATCGGAGTCGGGCAGCATACGCTTTTTTCCGTGATGTTTTTTCTTCTTGCGGTGTATCTTTCGGAGGAAAAAAGAATGCCGGTTCCTGCCGGCATCGCGCTTGCGGTATCCTATTTCAAGTATACCGTAACGGCTCCACTTGCGGTTTATTTTATCTATAAGAGAAGATGGAAGGAACTGATCATAAGCGTGATACCGCATATAGCAGGTACGGCAATTGCAGCGGTTTCGTTAAAGGGTTCGTTTCCGGATATGATAATAAAGCCGCTTAAGGTTGCCTCAAGCCTTTCGGGAGAAGGGAGTATGGACATAGGAGCCATTATGGGAGGCGGCATTGCCTGTGTGGTGGTGACCGTGCTGCTGATGCTCTTTTTGATCGCAGCCGGTTTTATCTGCCCCAAAGGAAACGACAGGCTTATCATTTCCCTGTGCGTGCTGCTTTCTCTTATCATGACCTATCACAGACTGTATGATTTTTTTATCATGATCTTCGTGTTTGCGTATTTTGATGAAAGGGAGGGGGGCAGCCCGGCTGCGGAGATCTTTTATCTTTTGACCTGTTTTGATGTGTTCTTTATACCGAGGCTTTTGCATGAATCCGAAGCAGGACTTATTATAGCGGGAGTACCGTATTATTTATTTACCGTATATATTTTGATCGCGGTTGCAGAAAAAATCAGAAATAAAGGCGGGGGAATTTATGGATAAGCTTTATATCATTATTCCGGCATATAATGAAGAAGCGACGATAGAAAGCATAGTTGACGAGTGGTATCCGGTGGTTGATAAGGCGGGGGATGGTTCAAGGCTTGTCATCATTGATGACGGAAGCAGGGATGCAACCCTTGAAAAGCTGAATAAAAAGGCGGAATCGGCACCTAAGCTGATCGTAAAGCATAAGGAAAATTCCGGACACGGTCCGACCATACTTTTCGGATATAAGTATGCCATAGAAGAAGGGGCGGATTATGTGTTCCAGACCGACTCCGACGGGCAGACCGATCCGGACGAATTTAAGGCTTTCTGGAAGAACAGAGCGGATTTTGATATGCTGATAGGAGACAGGACGGGAAGACAGGACGGGTTTTCAAGGATTGTTGTTACCCGGGTGCTGCGGCTTGTCATCCTGCTTACCTTCCATGTGTGGGTGAAGGATGCGAATACGCCGTTCAGACTGATGAACTGTAAAACCCTTAAAGTAAAGCTGAAATACATACCGGATGATTATTTTCTCACAAATGTCCTGATCTCGGTGATCTACGCAAAGCACGATAACAGCGTACGGTATATTCCGATAACCTTTAAGCCCAGACAGGGCGGGGTCAATTCGATAAATATAAAGAAGATCTTTAATGTGGGGCTGAAGTCACTTGTTGAGTTTGTAAAATTAAACCGTATCATAAGCAGGAGTTGAAGATGGAAAAAGACAGGATACTACTCTTTATACCGGCGTATAACTGTGAAAAGCAGATCACAAGGGTGTTGAACAGCCTTGACTTACGGGTCATGAGCTTCATAGATGAGGTGATAGTGATAAATAACAGGAGCACAGACGGCACGGAGCAGGCTGTAAAAGACTTTATGAAGCTTCGATGGTCCATGCCGGTAAAGCTTCTTGAAAATGAGGAAAACTACGGACTTGGCGGATCGCACAAGGTTGCATTTGAATATGCGATAAAAAACGGGTTTGATTATGTGATAGTCCTTCACGGTGATGATCAGGGAAACATCGCAGACTTTCTGCCGGTCTTAAAAAAGAAGATATATAAGCATTATGACTGTGTGCTTGGAGCAAGGTTTATGCTTCAGTCCAGACTGCTCGGATATTCCAGATTCAGGACCTTGGGAAATATAATCTATAATTTTCTGTTTGCTTTTGCAATAAAGCAAAGGGTGTTTGATCTGGGCTCCGGTCTTAATATGTACAGTGTGGATATGTTAAAGGACAGGTTCTACTACAGATTTCCGGATAATCTGATGTTTAATTACTGTATGGTAATGGCAATAGGTTATTATAATCAGGTGGTCAGGTTTTATCCCATATCATGGAAGGAGACGGATCAGGTCTCAAATGTGAAGATGACAAGTCAGGCAATAAAGGTTCTTGAGATGCTTTTTAATTTTATGGACTGTCCCACAAGCATCAGGGGTGAATACAGGGATAAGATCGTAAAGAACTACCGGGCAACGGAAAAATGATCTATGGGAATTATAGACAGAGGCAAAGATTATCTTAAAAGAAACGGCATCAAAAGCACTTTTTTTACGGGACTGCAGCACATTGAAAATGCCGTATCGGATATCGGGTATAATATATATTTAAAGAGTAAAAAAAACAGACGGGAATATGCGGCCGCGGATAAGCAGGAGCTGAAGATCAGCATACTCGTACCCGTTTATGAACCGGACATACATTTTCTTACGGAAATGGTACAGTCGGTCTTGGATCAGACCTACGGTAATTTTGAACTGATCCTTTCGGATGGATCGCTGACGGAAAATTTTGAGGTCCTCAAGCTCGCAAAGAGCGATAAGAGGATAAGGTATATACGGGCCGGGGAAGGCGGCGGGATATCCGATAATACAAATGAAGCGCTGAGAGTGGCTGCGGGCAGGGTTGTGGCTTTTATGGATCAGGATGATCTTATCGAGCCGCGGGCTCTTGAACTTATTGCATCCGAGTTTGATAAGGGCGCTGTCATTGTCTATACGGATGAGGACAAATATCTTACCGGAAAGAACCGATATGCCAGTCCGTACAGAAAGAGGGACTACAATTTCGACCTGCTGCTTTCAAATAATTATATCTGCCATATGTTTGCGGTAAAAAGAAGTCTTGCCAGACAGGTGAAGGGGTTTAATCCAAAGTACGACGGCGCGCAGGATCATGATTTTATCTTAAGATGCTGCGACAGTACCGATGAGGATAAAATAGTCCATATAAAAAAAATCCTTTATCATTGGAGAGCGCATGACGGGTCAAGCGCGGAAAATCCCATGGCGAAGGTTTATGCATACGAAAGCGGAAAAAGAGCCGTAAGACATTTTCTTAGGGAAAAAAGGATAAACACCGTGGTATGTGATACCGCTCATCTGGGGTTTTTCAGGGTAGAATATAAGGATGAATTTCCGCACAGCGGATACACGCTTTTTATAGATGATAAGCTGACTCCCTTAACAGAGGATCACGAAAGGATTCTTTCTTCCTATTTTGCCAGAAGCGATATAGGGATAGTCGGAGGCAGGGTCATATCTCCCGACGGGAGGATAATGGAAAGCGGTTATGAAAAAGATGAAAACGGCAGGATAAGGTCTCTTTTTCAGGGGAGGGACTACAGGCTTCCGGGAGCCTTTAACCTCTCGGAATGCGTAATGGATACGGAGGCGGTATCGAAGTATGCATGCGCGGTAAGAAATGAACTGCTCGATTGCATGGACGGTAATTCCTACACTATCTGCAGCAGAATACGAAAAAGGGGATACCGGGTCGTGATAGACCCCAAGGTGGTTTTTGTAAAGAACCGATGAGTACGATCAGTATAATAATACCGAATTACAACGGAAGAGATTATATTGAAGACTGTATAAACAGTCTTTATGAGCAGGATTTTAAAGACTTTGATATCATCGTTGTGGACAATGCCTCCACAGACGGCAGTGCCGGTCTCGTTGAAGAAAAATACGGGGATATCAGGGTAAAGAGGCTTTCACAGAATTTCGGGTTTTCACGCGCGGTAAATGAAGGTCTTAAGCTGACCTCGTCGGATTATGTAATACTCTTAAACAGTGATACGAGGGCAGACAAAGGGTTTGTGGGCGCTCTCTACGAGAGGATATCATCGGGAAATGATATTTTTTCGGCATCGGCAAAAATGCTTCAGATGAAATCTCCCGACAGGATAGACGGGGCGGGAGATCTTTATTGTGCTTTGGGATGGGCATTTGCGAGAGGAAAAGGAAAAAAGAGCACAAGATACGCAAAGCCCTGCAATATATTCGCAGCCTGCGGCGGAGCGGCTATTTACAGCAGGAAAAAACTGGATGAAACAGGGTGGTTTGACGAGTTTCATTTTGCTTATCTTGAGGACATTGATATAGGCTACAGGGCAAGGATAATGGGCTACAGGAATGTATATGCCCCGAATGCGGTGGTATATCACATGGGATCGGCGGTATCGGGGTCGAGATACAATGATTTCAAGATAAGGCTTTCAGCCAGAAATAATATGTATATAATCATGAAGAATATGCCTGCACTGCAGATAATAATAAATCTGCCGTTCCTTCTTGCGGGATTTCTGGTAAAGATCCTGTTTTTTACCGTCATAGGACATCCGCGGGCATATCTTTCGGGGCTGAAAAGGGGATATCTTCTGTGCAGGGAAGGCAGAAAATATCCATACTCGAAAGAGCATTTCGGTAATTATGTGAAGATACAGATGGAACTCTGGCTTAATATATTTAAGAGGATTTTGGATTTCGTATGATAAAGGATAATCAAAGGCTGTTTAACAGGCTTCATGTGGTTTTGGATGCCTTAGTTATTGCAGCTTCATATCTGGCGGCATACTATATAAAATTTGAATCGTGCTTTGCTGATAAGTCCGTATATCACCTGCCGTTTTTTACCTATATGACAGCGATGCCTTTTCTGGTGCCGGTCTGTCTGCTTCTTTATAACCAGTTTTCGCTTTACAGTTCAAAAAGGGTATCCGGAAGAAAAAGAGAGTTTATAAATATCGTATACGCAAACGGTATACTTCTCATAGCGTTTATCTTCGTACTCTATATCATCAACCAGCCAGACTTTTCAAGGTCGATGATAGCGATATTTTTCTTTGTTAATGTATTCGGCGAGACCCTTGTCAGGAACATTGTCAGATATCTTTTGAGATTTATCAGGCGCAAGGGTTACAACTTAAAGCAGGTGTTGCTGGTGGGGTATTCCCAGTCCGCAGAGGCTTATATCAACAGGATAAGGATGAACCCCCAATGGGGCTATGTGATCCGGGGGATACTGGATGACAGGGTTGAAGCCGGCACAATGTACAGAGGAGTGAAGGTACTCGGCAGAATAGGTAATCTGGATGTCATCCTTCCCGAAAACAAGCTGGATGAAATAGCGATCACCTTAAGTCTGGATGAATACGGGAAGCTTGAGAGGATCGTTAATCTCTGCGAAAAGAGCGGGGTACATACGAAATTTATTCCGGATTACAACAGAGTCATTCCGTCCAAGCCCTATATGGAGGATTTGGACGGTCTGCCGATCATAAATATCCGGCATGTACCGCTTACCAATACAATGAATATGATAGCCAAACGGATAGTGGATATCTTCGGCTCCATCGGACTTATCATCCTGTTTTCACCCATAATGCTTATATCGGCGATAGCGGTAAAGCTTTCTTCACCGGGACCGGTCATCTTTTCCCAGGAAAGAGTTGGTTTACATAACAAAACCTTTAAGATGTACAAATTCAGATCGATGGAGATGCAGAAGCCGGATAAAGAGGCAAAAGCATGGACGGTAAGGGACGACCCGAGAGTTACTAAGGCCGGAAGGGTACTGAGGATGACAAGTATGGATGAGCTCCCGCAACTGTTTAATATCCTTAAGGGAGATATGAGTATCGTAGGTCCGAGACCTGAAAGACCGCAGTTTGTGGAAAAGTTTAAGGAGACTATACCGAGATATATGGTAAAGCATCAGGTAAGGCCGGGACTTACAGGATGGGCACAGGTCAACGGACTTCGGGGGGATACCTCTATCCGCCGGAGGATCGAATACGATATTTTTTATATCGAAAACTGGACGATGACATTTGACATCAAGATAATGCTGATGACGGTATTCAAGGGCTTTATAAATAAGAACGCCTATTAAGTATCTGTTCATAAAGAGTAAGCTGCACTCAAATACCGATTACGATACTACATATGGTAGATTTGACAAAAGTTATACAACAAGGTATAGTATTGGGGTATTTTAATACTTTATAGGAGATATCTGGTTGTATGGCTTCCGGCAGGAGGAGAAAAAAGGGAAAAAGAAAACAGCAGAGGATAGTGCTGTTTACAGTAGAGATAATTGTCTTTATCGGACTTATCGTGGCTTTGTTTATGGCGTTAAAGTGGGATAAGGTAGATAAGGAGACACTTGAGGAAAGCGAGATATACTACAACGAAGAGCTGATCTCGGCCATGGAAGAGGCAGGGGAAGATTCGACGGAATGGAAAAAGATGTCAGGCTTTAAGAATATTGCCCTCTTCGGCGTGGATGCGGGTGAGACAAGAACCGATTCGATCATAATCGCATCCCTCAATCAGGAAAACGGAAATATAAAGCTCTGTTCCGTATACAGGGATACATATCTGAATCTCGGAAACGATACTTATAATAAAGCGAATTCCGCATACGCATACGGCGGTCCCGAACAGGCGATAAAGATGCTTAACATGAACCTTGATATGACGATAAGCGATTATATCACCGTCAATTTTCAGGGGCTTGAGGATGTTATAAATGATCTGGGCGGTATAGAGATAGATGTACAGGATGTGGAGATAGATTTCCTGAACGATTACCAGACGAGTATCGTTCAGGGCTTAGGCGGAGGAAAGCCCACCGGTGAGACGGTCATACCCGTAACAACACCCGGTCTTCAGAAATTAAACGGCCTTCAGGCTACGGCATATTGCCGTATCAGATATACGAGAGGCGATGACTTCAGAAGAACCGAAAGACAGAGGGCGGTGCTGCAGCAGATTGCATTAAAGGCAAAGGCAGCGGATGTGGCTACCTTAAACAAGATCATAGATGATGTGCTCCCGAAGGTTAAAACCTCGCTTAAGGCATCCGAATTTGCAGAATACGCAGCACAGGCTGCAAGTCTTAATGTTGTGGATACGAGCGGATTTCCGTTTGACAGGGTTACGGGCAATATGGGAAAGGCCGGCAGCAGCGTCGTTGCGGATGATCTGAAATCAAACGTGACAAAGCTTCATCAGTTCCTTTTTGATGAGGAGGGATATGTTCCCACAGGTACGGTTCAGGAGATCAGCAATAAGATACAGAATGACAGAAACAGCTACGGAGTCTGATAAAAGAATCCTTTAAGCAAACGGAGGAGGCATAGATGTAAGTTCATCTATGCTTTTCTTATAGGATGGAATATGGGGAAAAGTGTTGACGCGGTCATACTCACATATAAGCCGGGACAGGAATTTATCGAGGTGTTGCGGCGGCTTGAAGAGCAGAAGACAGGCTTTGACAAAATAATAATAATGAATACCGAAGAAGCTCTTTTTGACCGGAACTGCCGCGATGCGGTTTCGGCATACAAAAATGCGGAGGTGCATCATATCACCAAGAGAAGCTTCAATCACGGCGGCACGAGGGACGAGGCGGCAGCCTGTTCGGATTCGGATTATATTGTATTTATGACCATGGATGCCCTTCCGGCAGACAGAGAGCTTACGGAAAGACTCATAGAGCCGATGGAAAGAGACGATGTTGCCGTTTCTTATGCAAGGCAGCTTCCCAAAAAAGGGTGCGGAGCGATAGAGACTTATAACAGGTCATTTAATTATCCCGACGGCGATATCATAAAGGGAAAGGATGATATTAAAAGACTGGGTATAAAGACCTTTTTCTGTTCCAATGTCTGTGCGTGCTATAAGCGGAGCGTATTTGACGAGCTGGGCGGATTTACGGATGACACCTTGTTTAATGAGGATATGATATATGCATCCAAAGCGGTTAAGGCAGGCTATAAGATATATTATGCATCCAAGGCAAGGGTCTACCATTCCCATGATTATACGATAAAGCAGCAGTATCACAGGAACTTCGATCTGGGCTTTTCCCAGGCCGAGCACCCCGAGGTATTTGAGGGGATCTCCTCGGAAAGCGAGGGGATGAAGCTTGTAAAGGGCAGTACAAAATATCTGCTGGAAAACGGAAAGCTGTATCTGCTGCCTGAATTTATCATTAAATGTGCGGCGAGATATCTGGGATACAGAAAGGGAAAGAACTATAAAAAGCTTTCAAAAGAGAAAATACTTAGGTTAACGACCGATCCTGATTATTTTTTGAACAGATGGAACAGGCAGTGAAAGATAAGGGAGGTTTTTATGTGCGGAATAGTTGGTTATATAGGTAACAGACCGGCAGCGCCGATAGTACTCGACGGACTTGCAAAGCTTGAATACAGAGGCTATGATTCGGCGGGAATAGCTGTATTTGACGGCGATAAGATAAATGTGGTAAAGACGGCGGGGAGGCTTAAAGCCCTGGAGGAGCTTACACACGACGGTCAGACGACTCCCGGCTTTGTCGGCATAGGCCATACCCGGTGGGCAACACACGGGGCTCCCAACGATACCAATGCGCATCCCCATTTTAACGAGCAGGAGACTATCGCGGTCGTACATAACGGTATCATAGAAAATTATACGCAGATAAAGGAAAAGCTTGTAAACAAAGGCTATCATTTTGCTTCCGACACCGATACGGAGGTGCTTGTACAGCTCATAGATTATTATTATAAGGGAAATCCTCTTGAGGCGATCACGAAGGTAATGCACAGGGTGGAGGGATCGTATGCCCTCGGCATCATGTTTGCCGATCATCCCGAAAATGTATACGCTGTCAGAAAGGACAGCCCGCTTGTGGTCGGAAAGTCTGACGAGGGCTGCTTTATAGCCTCCGACGTGCCTGCAATACTTAAATATACCAGAGATATCTATTTTATAGACAATCAGGAAGTGGTCGTGCTTGAGCAGGGCAATGTCAGATTCTACTCGGTCGATGAGGAGGAGATCAAAAAGGAATCCACACACATAGAGTGGGATGCCGAGGCTGTGGCAAAGGGCGGCTATGAGCATTTTATGATGAAGGAGATGCATGAACAGCCCAAAGCGGTTAAGGAGACCTTTGAAAAGCATTTAAATGGAAACGAGATAGTGGTTGACGAGCTTAAGCTTTCGGATGATGAGATAAGGGCATTGAAGAAGATACATATCGTTGCCTGCGGAACAGCCTATCACGCGGGAATAGCGGCAAAATATATCATAGAAAAGATGGCGCGTGTGCCGGTAGAGGTGGATACGGCATCCGAATTCAGATACCGTGATCCGATAATCGAAGAGGGAGCTCTTGTCATAGTCATATCACAGTCGGGCGAGACTGCGGATACCTTGCAAGCGTTAAGAGACTCCAAGAAAAAAGGCGCAAATGTAATGGCGATAGTGAATGTGGTGGGTTCCTCCATCGCGCGTGAAGCCGACAGCGTGATGTATACGTGGGCCGGACCGGAGATCGCGGTGGCTTCAACCAAGGCTTATTCGGCCCAGCTTATAGCACTTTATCTGATCGCAATGAAATTTGCCAGGGCAAGAAGCACGGTATCGGAGGAGGAATTTATAAACATACTTACCGACCTTAAAAAGCTTCCGGATCAGATAGAACTCCTTCTCGGAAATAAGGAACGGATACAGAGATTTGCGAACCGCTATGTAGGAGCGAAGAGTATATTTTTCATCGGGAGGGGTCTTGATTACTCCCTGTCTCTTGAAGGCTCGCTCAAGTTAAAGGAAATCTCATATGTTCACTCCGAAGGGTATGCCGCCGGAGAGCTGAAGCACGGTCCGATATCCCTTATCGAAGAGGGAACACTGGTAATGGCTGCTCTTACACAGGAAGATCTTTACGCAAAGACGGTCAGCAACATCAAAGAGGTCAAAGCCAGAGGAGCGTTCGTTCTGGCTCTTACCAATACCGGTCATTCGGATATTGAGGATACGGCGGATTATGTTATTTATATTCCGGTAACAAACAGATATTTCACGAATTCTCTTGCCATAATCCCCCTGCAGCTGTTTGCTTACTATGTGGCTGTCGGAAAGGGATGTGATGTGGATAAACCGAGAAATCTGGCAAAATCCGTGACAGTGGAATAAGGACAGGCTGCCGGATTTGGATTTAAGAAATATTTAAGAAATATTTTAGATTTTTTATTGACATTTTTTGAAATGGTATTATTATATAGAAGTTAGATTTAACTAACGTAATTTTGGAGGAAAAGAATGACACTTAACGATGCTGAGCCCGGAAAAGAATATGTTATAAAGGATGTAAATACCGGAAATGACGAGGAAATGAAAAGCTTTTTATTCTCTCTGGGATGCTACAGCGGAGAGAGGATCACGGTAGTGGATAAGAAGCGAAATCTTGTTGTTTCTATAAAGGATGCCAGATACAACATAGACAGTGATCTTGCTTCGGCAATAGAGATATAGCTTATATTTTTATCATCCGGTTAGCAATGGCTAATCAACATGAAGCGGCAGACCGGAATCATGAAACATTTAATAGGAGGAAGCACAATGAGAATCGCACTGACAGGTAATCCCAACAGCGGAAAAACAACCATGTACAACGCGCTGACGGGACGCAATGAAAAGATCGGAAACTGGGCCGGAGTTACGGTGGACAAAAAAGAAAGCCCGATAAAGAAGATCTATAATGACAGCGGCAAGGAGCTTATCGCGGTAGATCTTCCGGGGGCATATTCGATGTCACCCTTTACATCAGAGGAGAGCATCACCAGCGGATATGTAAAAAACGAGCATCCCGACGCGATAATAAATATCGTGGATGAGACAAATCTGAGCAGGAGCCTTTTTTTCACAACGCAGCTTTTAGAGCTTGGGATTCCCGTGGTGGTTGCACTCAATAAGGATGATGTAAACGAGAAAAAAGGAAATACCGTGGATATTGAAAAGCTTTCGCAAAAGCTGGGATGTCCCGTCATCAAAACCGTATCGACCACGGACAAAGGCTTAAAGGAGGTTGTAGCGACCGCAGCCGCTTTAGAAGGCAAAGGTCAGAAGGCACCTTACACACAGGGCAATGTGGACCTGCACAGCAAGGAGGCTGTTGAAGCCGCGGACAGAAAGAGATTTGATTTCGTAAACGGTATCGTAAAGGAAACGGAGGACAGAAAAGTCCTTACAAAAGAGAAGAATAAGGGTGACGCAATAGACAAGGTGTTAACGCATCCCATACTGGGAATCCTTATATTCGCAGCGATAATGTTTCTGGTATTTTATATAAGCCAGACCACTGTAGGCACATGGCTTGCCGATCTCTTGGTGGGCTGGATAGAGTCTTTCCAGGGATGGGTCGGAGGAAAGCTTGAAAATGCAAATCCTCTGCTCTATGCGCTTTTGGTTGACGGTATCATAGGAGGAGTCGGAGCTGTCGTGGGATTCCTGCCTCTTGTAATGGTGATGTATTTCCTCATAGCGCTGCTTGAGGACTGCGGATATATGTCAAGAGCAACGGTTCTTCTTGATCCGATATTTAAGAAGGTGGGTCTTTCCGGAAAATCGGTCATTCCCATGATCATAGGAACCGGATGCGGCATACCTGCCATAATGGCCTGCCGTACGATAAGAAACGAGCGCGAACGCCGGTCAACGGCAATGCTTGCAACCTTTATGCCGTGCGGCGCAAAGCTTCCTGTTATAGCTCTTTTTGCGGGAGCATTCTTCCCTGAGTCAAAATGGGTGAGCTTCGTGTGCTATATGCTCGGTATAGTGCTCGTTCTTCTGGGTGCTCTGCTTATAAAAGCGGTGACGGGCATGAAGTACCGCAAGTCCTTCTTTATAATAGAGCTTCCCGAATATAAGGTACCGAGCCTTAAGTTTGCGGTAAAGTCAATGCTTGAAAGAGGCAAAGCTTATATTATAAAGGCCGGAACGATAATTCTGGTCTGCAACACGGTCGTACAGATAATGCAGAGCTTCAACTGGAGATTTGAGGTTGTTGAAGAGGGAATGGAGAGCACTTCGATCCTTGCGGGGATCGCGGGACCTTTCTCGTATCTGCTCATCCCCGTAGTGGGAATCGCTTCGTGGCAGCTTGCAGCCGCAGCCATTACGGGCTTTATCGCAAAGGAAAATGTGGTGGGAACGATAGCCACGGTATTTGCGATCACGAATTTTATCGATACGGAAGAGCTTGCACTGGTAGGCGACGGAAATCCGGTTGCGGCAGTAATGGGTATAACAAAGGCCGCTGCGCTTGCGTATCTTATGTTTAATCTTTATACACCGCCCTGTTTTGCAGCACTCGGAGCAATGAATTCCGAAATGAAATCGGCAAAATGGCTGTGGGGTGCTATCGGACTGCAGCTTGCAACGGGATTTACGGTAGGATTCCTTGTATATCAGTTCGGCACACTCTTTACGACAGGGGCATTTGGTGCGGGATTTGCCGGAGGACTTGTTGCAATAATATGCTTTGCTGCCATAATAACAGGCATAAGCCTTAAAAATCAGAAAAAGATGGCACTGGAGTATCAGTTGGACTGACGGCTTTTTAAGAAAGGTGCATTTGTATGAGCTCAGCAGCAGCCAATATAATAGTTATACTGATACTGGCGATAGTTATCTTTGCAGCCTGTCGTTACATATACAGGGAAAAACGCAAAGGTACACATTGTATAGGCTGTCCGATGGCGGGTAACTGCCATAAAGCGATTTCGGAATGCGCAAATAAGGCAAAACGATAATAAAAAAGAGAACAGGCATTTTTGTGCGGACACTCCGGTGCCGTCAGAAATGCCTGTTTTTACGTGCCTAAACCGGGGTTTAAGAGTTACAATTCAGCATCTTGTAATTTGATCTATAAATTGGTATCATACATTAGTGTGTCATTTTCCGACTACACATTTTCACAAAGTATAGCTGATCGGAAAGAGCCGCACTGGTGTGTTTTTTTACGGAGGAGCTTGAATGTACGAAAAGGTCAACACGGATTTAAATTTTGCGGAGAGAGAAAAAGAAGTCGAAAAATTCTGGAAGGATAACGATATATTTGTCAAGTCCATGGAAAACAGGAAGGGATGTGACACCTATACCTTTTATGACGGTCCGCCGACTGCAAACGGCAAACCGCATATAGGTCACGTACTTACCCGTGTCATAAAGGATATGATCCCCAGATACCGCACAATGAAGGGTTATTATGTGCCCAGAAAAGCCGGCTGGGATACCCACGGACTGCCTGTTGAGCTTGAGGTGGAAAAGAAGCTCGGACTTGACGGAAAGGAGCAGATCGAGAAATACGGTCTGGAGCCTTTTATCGCGGAATGTAAGGAGTCAGTGTGGAAATATAAGGGTATGTGGGAGGATTTTTCATCTACCGTCGGATTCTGGGCGGATATGGATGATCCCTATGTTACCTATGAAGACGATTATATAGAATCCGAGTGGTGGGCGTTAAAATCCATATGGGATAAGGGACTGCTCTATAAAGGCTTTAAGATAGTACCCTACTGCCCGCGCTGCGGCACGCCTCTTTCATCCCATGAGGTGGCGCAGGGATACAAGAGCGTAAAGGAAAGATCTGCTATAGCCAGATTTAAGGTAAAGGGAGAAGATGCATATATTCTGGCGTGGACCACAACACCGTGGACACTCCCTTCAAACACCGCGCTCTGCGTAAATCCCGATGTTACATATATAAAGGTAAAAACAAAGGACGGATATACATATTATCTTGCAGAGGCTCTGGCCGAAAAGGTTCTTGATACGGAGGAGACGGCACCTTATGAGGTGCTTGAGACCTACAGGGGAACGGAGCTTTGCGGAAAGGAATATGAAGCTCTCTTTGAATGCTCCGCAAAAGAAGCCGAAAAGCAGCATAAAAAGGCTCATTATGTGGTTGCGGACGGATATGTCACGACAGAGGACGGTACCGGAGTTGTACATATAGCCCCTGCATTCGGTGAGGATGACGCAAGAGTCGGAAGACAGAATGACCTGCCGCTCGTCCAGTTTGTGGATGATAAGGGAAACATGACAAAGGAGACTCCGTTTGCAGGCAAGTTTGTGAAGGATGCCGATAAGGATGTACTTGTCGATCTTGAAAAAAGAGGGCTTTTATTCTCAGCACCGAAGTTTGAGCATGATTATCCGTTCTGCTGGCGCTGTGATACGCCGCTCATCTATTATGCAAGGGAATCATGGTTCATAAAGATGACTGAGGTCCGGGATGCCATGATAAGGAATAATGAGCAGATAAACTGGATACCTCCGACGATAGGAAGCGGAAGATTCGGGGAGTGGCTTAAAAACCTTCAGGACTGGGCCGTGTCAAGAAACCGTTATTGGGGGACGCCCCTTAATATCTGGGAGTGTCCGGATTGCGGAAACAGGCAGTCCATCGGTTCAAGAGAGGAATTATATAAATTAAGCGGCAATGAAAAGGCAAAGACAGTCGAGCTTCACAGGCCGTTCATAGATGAGATAACAATAAAATGCGATAAATGCGGGGGTACGATGAAGAGAGTGCCCGAGGTCATAGACTGCTGGTTTGATTCGGGTGCAATGCCCTTTGCGCAGCATCATTATCCGTTTGAGAATGAAGAGCTGTTCAAGAGCCAGTATCCCGCTTCGTTCATAAGCGAAGCAGTTGACCAGACGAGAGGATGGTTTTACTCACTGTTGGCTGAAAGCACACTGTTATTTGATTCACCCTGCTATAAAAACGTTATAGTGCTGGGACTTGTACAGGATGCGGACGGACAGAAGATGAGTAAGTCAAAGGGAAATGCGGTAGATCCTTTTGAGGCTCTTAAAAAATTCGGTGCGGATGCGATAAGGTGGTATTTCTACATCAATTCGGCACCCTGGCTTCCAAACAGATTTCATGACGATGCTGTAGTCGAGGGACAGAGAAAGTTTATGGGAACCCTTTGGAACACCTATGCTTTCTTTGTACTCTATGCCAATATAGACGGTTTTGATGCCACAAAATATACACTTAAAAAGGACAGCCTTTCGGTAATGGACAGGTGGATACTGTCAAAGCTCAATTCCTGCGTTAAGGAAACGGATGACGATCTGGATAAGTACAGGATCACCGAGGCCGCAAAGTGCCTGCAGGATTTTGTGGATGACCTCAGCAACTGGTATGTCAGGAGATGCCGTGAGAGATTCTGGGCAAAAGGTATGGAGCAGGATAAGATAAATGCATATATGACGCTCTACACCTGCCTTGTAACGATCTCAAAGGCAGCAGCGCCTATGGTACCGTTTCTGACGGAGGAGATATATCAGAATCTTGTGCGCAGCATAGATAAGAGCGCTCCGGAATCCATTCATCTTACCGATTATCCGGAATGTGATATGTCACTTATAGATGAAGAGCTTTCAAAAGCGATGGATGAGGTGCTCAGTATCGTCGTACTCGGAAGAGCCGCAAGAAATGCCTGCAATATAAAGAACCGTCAGCCCATCGCAAAGATGTATGTTAAGGCGGATGAGGAGCTTACGGACTATTATAAGGAAATAATAGAGGATGAGCTGAATGTAAAAGAGGTTGAATTCAGGGATGATGTGGGCAGCTTTACAAGCTACAGCTTTAAGCCCCAGTTAAGGACGGTCGGACCCAAATACGGCAAGGTGCTGAATAAGATCAGGGAGGTGCTTTCGGGACTTAACGGAAAAGAGGCTATGGCAAAGCTTGAAAGCGAAGGAAAGATCAGCTTTGATGCCGACGGAACGGATGTCGAGCTTACAAAGGAGGATCTTCTCATAGAAGTGACCAGCGAGGAAGGCTTTGTGGAGCAGTCCGACCACGGCATCACGGTAGTGCTTGATACAAACCTCACGGAAGAGCTCGTAGAAGAGGGCTTTGTAAGAGAGCTTATCTCAAAGATCCAGAATATGCGCAAGGAAGCGGGATTTGAAGTGATGGATAAGATCATCGTTTATTCGGATGGAAACGATAAGCTTGCCGGATACCTTGATAAGAACAGGGACTTTGTACTTAAAGAAGTAATGGCGGATGAGATCGTATCCGGCACTACGGAAGGCTATATAAAGGAATGGGATATTAACGGGCAAAAGGTTACTTTAGGTGTCAGGAAAAAGTAAATTTCAAAAAAGGAGAGGCAAATGATAATCAACAAGTCCTTTGACAAGGAAGCTTTCAAAAAGGAGGTAAAGGAAAACGTTAAGGTTCTTTACAGAAAAAACCTTAATGAAGCCACACCCCAGCAGATTTATGAGGCTGTCTGCTACACGGTAAAGGATACCATCATCGAAAAATGGATGGATACCCAGCAGGCATATGAAAAAGAGGACCCCAAGACGGTTTATTATCTTTCGATGGAATTCCTTATGGGAAGGGCTCTCGGAAATAACCTCATAAATCTCTGTGAGTACAAAGAGGTGAAGAAGGCTTTGGAAGAGCTTGATATCGATCTTGATATGATCGAGGATCAGGAGCCTGATGCCGCTTTGGGAAACGGAGGTCTCGGAAGACTTGCGGCATGTTTTCTTGATTCACTTGCAACCCTCGGATACAGTGCATACGGCTGCGGCATACGCTACCGTTACGGTATGTTCAAGCAGAAGATAAGGGACGGGTATCAGATGGAGGTTCCCGATGACTGGCTAAGGGAAGGAAATCCCTTTGAGCTCCGCCGCAGAGAGTATCAGAAGGAAGTTAAATTCGGCGGTTATGTAAGAGTGGAGACGGCACCCGACGGCAGGAACCATTTCATTCAGGAGGGCTGCCAGTCTGTAATGGCTGTACCTTACGATATGCCCATAGTAGGCTACGGAAACGGTATAGTAAATACTCTCCGTATCTGGGATGCAGAGCCCGTGGAGTGCTTCCAGCTCGATTCCTTTGACAAGGGAGATTATCACAAGGCTGTAGAGCAGGACAATCTTGCAAAGAACATTGTTGAGGTGCTTTATCCCAATGACAATCATTATGCCGGCAAGGAGCTCAGGTTAAAGCAGCAGTATTTCTTCATATCAGCGTCCGTTCAGGAAGCGGTTGCAAAGTATATGAGGAAGCATGACGATGTAAAGAAATTTTATGAAAAGAATGTATTCCAGCTCAACGATACGCATCCTACGGTTGCCGTCGCGGAGCTTATGAGAATACTTATGGATGAATACGGACTTACATGGGATGATGCATGGTCGGTTACCACAAAAACCTGTGCGTACACAAACCATACGATAATGTCAGAGGCTCTTGAAAAATGGCCTATGGAGCTGTTCTCCAGACTTCTTCCGAGGATATACCAGATCGTGGAAGAGATAAACAGGCGTTTCTGCCTTGAGATAACAGCAAAATATCCCGGAGATCAGGAGAAGATCCGTAAGATGGCCATAATCTATGACGGACAGGTGCGCATGGCCAATCTGGCTATATGTGCGGGCTTCTCCGTAAACGGTGTGGCAAGGCTTCATACCGAAATCCTTAAAAAGCAGGAATTGAGAGATTTCTATGAGATGATGCCGGGCAAGTTCAACAACAAGACAAACGGCATTACCCAGAGAAGATTCCTGCTCCACGGAAATCCGCTTTTGGCGGAATGGGTATCCGATCATATCGGAAATGACTGGGTGACCGATCTTTCAAAGATCAAGGGTCTTAAGGTTTATGCGGAGGATAAGAAAGCCCAGAGTGAATTTATGAACATCAAGTTCAAAAATAAGGAGCGTCTGGCGCAGTATATCTTAGAGCATAACGGGGTAACGGTCGATCCCCGCTCGATCTTTGATGTTCAGGTAAAGCGTCTGCATGAGTATAAGAGACAGCTTCTTAACATACTTCATGTGATGTATCTTTACAATAAGATAAAAGCAAATCCGAATCTGGATTTTTATCCGAGGACATTTATCTTCGGCGCAAAGGCGGCGGCAGGATATAAGAATGCAAAGCTTACGATAAAGCTCATCAATTCAGTTGCTGATGTGATCAATAATGATGCTACGATAGGAGGCAAGCTCAAGGTTGTATTCATCGAGGATTACAGGGTTTCAAATGCAGAGATAATCTTTGCGGCAGCGGATGTGTCAGAGCAGATATCCACAGCATCAAAAGAGGCATCCGGTACAGGCAATATGAAGTTTATGCTTAACGGAGCCTTAACGATCGGTACTATGGACGGGGCAAACGTGGAGATGGCTGAAGAAGTGGGAGAGGAAAATATGTTCATTTTCGGACTTTCCTCTGATGAGGTCATTTCATATGAAAATAACGGCGGCTATAATCCTATGGATATCTTTAACAACGATCAGGATATCCGTGAAGTGCTTATGCAGCTCATAAACGGATTTTATGCTAAAAACGATCCCGAGCTTTTCAGGGATCTGTACAATTCACTGCTCAATACCCAGGTCACAAACAGAGCCGATACATATTTCATACTGAAGGATTTCAGGGCTTATGCAGAGGCACAGGAGAAGGTGGAGAAGGCTTACAGGAATACATCCGAATGGGCTAAAAAAGCGATCCTCAATGTGGCCGCAAGCGGGAAGTTCTCTTCTGACCGCACCATTCAGGAGTATGTGGATGAAATATGGCATCTCGACAATGTAAAGCTCAAGAAGTGATCCGTTGATTTTCCGCGTCACTCGGGGTGAATATTGAGGAACTTACATTATAAGGAGAAATATGTCTGCAAGTGTAGATAAATGTATTAAAGTTAAAGGCAGCGGAGTTTTTATAAGGAACGGTGAGGAGATCATTGAAAATACTGCCGGTCTTGATAAAGACGAAGCGCTTAAGGGAACCATCGCTTATTCCATACTGAAGGATCATAATACATCGGGCTCGATGGATGAGCTGAAAATAAAGTTTGACTGTCTGACATCACACGATATCACCTTTGTGGGTATCATCCAGACAGCAAGAGCCTCAGGCTTAAAGAAATTCCCGATACCCTATGTACTTACAAACTGTCATAATTCGCTTTGTGCGGTTGGCGGGACGATAAACGAAGACGATCATGTATTCGGACTTTCGGCAGCCAGAAAGTACGGCGGAGTATATGTACCGCCGCATCAGGCAGTGATCCATCAGTATGCAAGAGAAATGCTTTCAGGATGCGGAAAGATGATCTTAGGCTCCGACTCGCATACGAGATACGGTGCGCTCGGTACTATGGCTATGGGTGAGGGAGGACCGGAGCTTGTAAAGCAGCTTTTATCCCAGACATATGATATAAAGCGTCCCGGAGTTGTTGCCATATATCTTACGGGTAAGCCCGGATACGGCGTGGGTCCGCAGGATGTTGCAATAGCATTGATAGGAAAGCTTTTTGCCGCGGGAACCGTTAAGAATAAAGTAATGGAATTCATCGGACCCGGGGTCGGCAGTCTTTCTGCTGATTTCAGGATCGGTATCGATGTGATGACTACCGAGACGACCTGCCTTTCTTCCATATGGAGAACCGATGAAAATATACACGAGTGGTTTGAAATACATGGCAGGGAGAGTGAATATAAGGAATTAAAGCCGGCTGAAACGGCCTATTATGACGAGCTGGTAGAGGTGGATCTTTCCGAGGTGAAGCCCATGATCGCAATGCCCTTCCATCCTTCAAACGCCTACTCGATAGATGAAGTGAACGAGAATCTTGACGGAGTGTTAAAGGAGGCTGAGGAAAGGGCAAAGGTATCATTCGGAGAAAACGTAAGCTTTGATCTTCACAGCAAGATAAGAGACGGCAGGCTGCTTACGGACCAGGGAATAATAGCAGGCTGTGCCGGAGGCGGATTTGAGAATATCTGCGCGGCAGCCGATATCCTCGACGGAGCGGATATAGGGAATCAGGAATTTACGATGAGTGTGTATCCCGCTTCAATGCCGGTTTATGCAGAGCTTGTAAAGAACGGATCATTTACAAAGCTTCTGGACGCGGGAGTTGTCATTAAGACGTGTTTCTGCGGCCCCTGCTTCGGAGCCGGAGATACGCCGGCAAATAATGCGTTTTCGATCCGTCATTCGACGAGGAACTTTCCCAACAGGGAGGGGTCGAAGGTTCAGAACGGACAGGTTTCCTCAGTGGCTTTGATGGATGCGCGTTCCATAGCGGCAACGGCGGCAAATAAGGGAATCCTTACCGGAGCGGACAAGCTTGATATAAAGCTTGGAAAATATAAATATTTCTTTGACAGTACCATATATAAAAAGCGTGTGTTTGATTCAAAGGGCAACGCGGACGGGAAAGCGGAAGTGATCCTGGGACCGAATATCAAGGACTGGCCCGAAATGGCAGCTCTTACGGATAATCTCCTGCTTAAGATCGTTTCCGAGATACATGATCCCGTGACTACGACGGATGAGCTTATCCCCTCGGGGGAGACCTCTTCTTATCGTTCCAATCCGCTGGGACTTGCGGAATTTGCTCTGTCCAGAAAGGACCCCGAATATGTCGGAAGAGCAAAGGAGGTTCAGGCGTATGAAAAGGCAAGAGAAGAGGATACAGAAAAGCTTTCTGAAATGATCGAAAAAAATGCCGGTATGAGATCGGTATGGGATACGGTAAAGAGCAGATTTGCGGAAGCGGATCTCAATAATACGGGTATCGGGTCTGCGATATTTGCGGTGAAGCCCGGAGACGGCTCGGCGAGGGAGCAGGCGGCTTCGGTACAGAAGGTACTTGGGGGATGGGCCAATATAGCCAATGAATATGCCACCAAACGATACCGCAGCAATCTCATCAACTGGGGTATGCTTCCTTTCCTGATTAAAGAAGGTGACCTGCCTTTTAAGAATCTGGACCATATTTTCATTCCCGGCATACGGAGCGCGGTTGAGAACAAGGATGACAATATCAGGGCATATACGGTAAAAGACGGAGAAATGAAGGAATTTGAGCTTGCGTTAGGGGATCTTACAGACGAGGAAAGAAAGATCATTTTGGACGGATGTTTGATAAACTATAACAGGGTGTAGAAGCTTAAACTTAAAGACTTAAATAAAAGCATTTTTGCCTAAAACAATGAGGTTTGGCAGGAATGCTTTTATTTCAGAAACCGGGTATCGGCAAAGCAGGGAGCGGTGCATTATGAAAGCATTTTTAATACTTGAAGACGGAACGGTATTTAACGGCATATCCATAGGTGCTAAAAAGGAGATAATAAGCGAGATCGTCTTTAATACATCAATGACAGGATATCTTGAGATACTGACAGATCCGTCATATGCAGGTCAGGCTGTGTGTATGACATATCCGCTCATCGGAAATTACGGGATATGCTTAGACGACGCAGAATCCAAAAGACCGTGGGCAGAGGGATTTATAGTCAGGGAGATATCGGGTACGGACAGTAATTTCCGCTCCGAGGGAGGTATAGAGGACTATCTTATAAAACACGATATCCCGGGGATAGCGGGCATCGATACCCGTGCTCTTACAAAAATATTAAGGGAAAAGGGCACCATGAACGGCATGATCACAACGGACGAAAAATACGATCTGCCGGCCATCCTGCCCCGCTTAAAGGAATACACGACCGGAAGGGTTGTCGAGAAGGTATCCTGTAAAGAAAAATATACGGTGGGAAAGGGCGGATTTAAAATAGCTCTTCTGGATGTGGGGGCAAAAAAGGATATTGCCCTTAATCTGGTAAAAAGAGGATGCGAGGTCACGGTTTACCCATGCGATACGGCGGCGGAAGAGATAATCTCTGCAAAACCCGACGGGATCATGCTTTCAAACGGACCGGGAGATCCGAAGGAGTGTAAGGAAATAATAAAAGAGATAAAGAAGCTTTATGATACGGACATTCCGATCTTTGCGATCTGTCTCGGGCACCAGCTTATGGCTCTTGCGGTCGGAGGCGATACCAAAAAGATGAAATACGGGCACAGGGGTGCAAATCATCCGGTAAAGGACTTAAAGACGGGAAGGGTGTATATTTCCTCACAGAATCACGGTTATGTGGTGGATGGTGAGAAAATGCCGGAGGATATCGCAAAGCCGCTGTTTAAGAATGTTAACGACGGAACAGTCGAAGGCATGGAGTATAAAAACAAAAAGATATTTACGGTGCAATTCCATCCGGAGGCCTGTCCGGGACCGGGTGATACGGCATTTTTATTTGACAGATTTCTGGAAATGATAAAGGGGGGACACTGATGCCCAGACTTAAGGATATAAAAAAGGTTTTGGTTATAGGCTCGGGTCCGATAGTCATCGGACAGGCAGCCGAATTTGATTATGCAGGCACCCAGGGCTGCAGGGCTTTGAAGGAAGAGGGCGTGGAGGTAGTGCTGATCAACTCAAACCCCGCGACCATAATGACTGATAAGGATATAGCGGACAAGGTTTATATCGAGCCCCTTACGGCGAAGGTGCTTGAAGAGCTCATAATAAAAGAAAAGCCCGACAGCATTCTTCCCACTCTCGGGGGACAGGCGGGATTAAATCTCGGTATGGAGCTTGCGGAATCCGGATTCCTTAAGGAACACGGTGTGCGCCTGATCGGTACGACTGCGGAAACGATAAAAAAAGCAGAAGACAGGCTGGAATTTAAGCAGACCATGGAAAAGATCGGCGAGCCGGTAGCACCGTCACTTGTAGTTGAGAGCGTGGAGGACGGGATAAGGTTTGCAAGAAGGATAGGCTATCCGGTGGTCTTAAGACCGGCATATACTCTCGGGGGCTCCGGAGGCGGTATAGCAAACGACGAAGGACAGCTCAGAGAAATATTGAGCAACGGGCTGCGTTTAAGTCGTGTGGGACAGGTGCTGGTGGAGCGTTCGATAGCCGGCTTTAAGGAAATAGAGTATGAGGTCATGAGGGACGGTGCGGGTAATGTGATCACGGTCTGCAACATGGAAAACCTCGATCCTGTCGGAGTACACACAGGGGATTCCATTGTAGTGGCACCCTCGCAGACCTTGTCGGATAAGGAATATCAGATGCTGCGTTCGTCGGCTCTTAATATTATCGAGGAATTAAAGATAACGGGAGGCTGCAATGTACAGTTTGCGCTTCATCCTAAATCCTTTGAATACTGCGTGATAGAGGTAAATCCGAGAGTTTCAAGGTCGTCCGCCCTTGCTTCAAAAGCTACGGGTTATCCGATAGCAAAGGTTGCGGCAAAGATCGCGCTCGGATATACGCTTGATGAGATCAAAAACGCGATCACTCAGAAGACCTACGCAAGCTTTGAGCCGGCACTTGACTACTGCGTGGTAAAGATCCCCAGACTGCCGTTTGATAAGTTCATAACGGCTAAAAGGACATTAACCACCCAGATGAAGGCTACCGGAGAGGTAATGAGTATCTGCAATAATTTTGAAGGGGCACTGATGAAAGCTGTCAGAAGCCTTGAGCAGAATGTGGACAGTCTTCTGAGTGTGGATTTTTCAAAGTACAGTGCGCAGGAGATGCTCTTAAAGTTAGAGACGGTAGATGACAGAAGGATATATGCCGTTGCCGAAGCCATAAGAAAGGGCATAGATATCGGCACAATAGCGCAGATCACAAAAATTGACAGGTGGTTTATCGATAAGATAGCGGTACTTGTGAATATAGAAAAACGCCTCAGGGAGGAAGAGTTAAGTAAAGAGCTTCTTCGTGAGGCAAAAAGAGTGGAATTTCCGGACAATGTGATAGCGTCACTTACCGGAAGATCAAAAGATGAGATAAAGAAGCTTCGTGATAAATATGGGATAAACGCCGCATTTAAGATGGTTGATACCTGTGCGGCGGAATTTGCGGCAACCACACCGTATTTTTATTCGGTATACGGCGGAGAGGATGAAAGCGGAGAGCTTGCCGCGGCGGAAAAGAAAAAGAAGGTACTGGTCCTTGGGTCGGGACCTATAAGGATAGGACAGGGTATCGAATTTGATTACTGCTGCGTGCATGCAACATGGGCATTTAAGAAGGCGGGATATGAGACCGTCATCATAAATAATAATCCGGAGACGGTATCGACGGATTTTGATATTGCGGATAAATTGTATTTTGAGCCTCTCACGGAGGAGGATGTCGAAAATATAGTAAATATTGAGCATCCCGACGGGGCGGTGGTGCAATTCGGCGGACAGACCGCCATAAAGCTGACACAGGCCTTAATGAAAATGGGAGTGCCCATATTGGGCACTTCTGCGGAGAATGTGGACAGAGCAGAAGACAGGGAGCTTTTTGATGAGGTTTTGGCAGGTACGGGGATAAAAAGACCTGCGGGACATACGGTATTTACGGCGGAGGAGGCAGTTAAGGCTGCCAATGACCTCGGATATCCGGTTCTCGTCAGACCTTCCTATGTGCTTGGCGGACAGGGAATGAGGATAGCGTTTAATGATGATGAGATAAATGAGTTTATCGGTATCATCAACAGAATAGCCCAGGATCACCCGATACTCGTGGATAAATACATGATGGGTAAGGAGATCGAGGTAGACGCCATCTGTGACGGCAGGGATATACTGATCCCGGGTATCATGGAGCATATAGAGAGAGCGGGTATCCACTCCGGAGACAGTATTTCGATATATCCCGCGCCCACAATAAGTGAAAAGGCAAAGGAAAGCATTGCCGATTATACGGAAAGACTTGCAAAAGCCCTGAATGTCAGGGGAATGATAAATATACAGTATATCGTTATGGATGATGAGGTGTACTGCATAGAGGTAAATCCCAGATCGTCAAGGACGGTGCCCTATATAAGCAAGGTGACGGGGATACCGATCGTGGAGCTTGCGGCAAGGGCCATAATCGGAGAGGAGATCCGGAATATGGGATATGAACCCGGACTTCAGAAAAATGCCGGACACTATGCCATAAAGATGCCCGTATTCTCATTTGAAAAAATATCGGATGCGGAAACAAGTCTGGGACCCGAGATGAAATCCACGGGTGAATGTCTGGGCATATCCACTGACTTAAATGAGGCTTTATATAAAGCGTTTCTGGGTGCGGGTATTAGCCTGCCCAAATATAAGCAGGTGATAATAACCGTTAAGGATTCGGATAAGCCCGAAATAGTAAATATCGGAAGAAGATTTGAAAAGCTCGGGTATAAGATCTACGCTACATTAAGTACCGCAAGATTCCTGAACAATAACGGGGTCAATGCCCTTAAGATCAACAATATACATCAGGAGTCACCGAATATAATGGATCTTATCCTTGGGCATAAGATAGACCTTGTGGTGGATACCCCCACCCAGGGCTTTAATAAAAACAGGGACGGGTTCATCATAAGGAGACTGTCTATAGAGACGGGGATTACCTGTCTTACCGCACTCGATACGGTAAATGCCCTCCTTACCTCAATGGAAAACGAGGATGCCCAAAGACAGCTCGAGCTTATAAATATAGCGGAATTGTAATGAATAAAAGAAATTATCAAAACGAGCTTGAAGGTATAATAAATAAGAACGTGGAGGCAGGAATAAAGCCGTCTCTTCTGCTTCACGTCTGCTGTGCCCCGTGCTCGTCCTACTGCATGGAATACCTGACGAAGTATTTTGATATCACGCTTTTATTTTATAATCCGAATATGGACAGTCTGCAGGAGTATGAAAAGAGAAAGGCCGAACTTTTAAGGCTTGTGGATGAGGCTCATTTTCCGGTTGAGGTGGTACTTTGCGACTATGCTCCGGACAGATTTTATGAAAGTGTCAGGGGACATGAAAAGGATAAAGAGGGCGGTGAAAGATGCTTTATCTGCTATGAGCTGAGAATGAGGGAGGCGGCAGAATACGCAAAAGAGCACGGCTTTGATTATTTTACGACATCATTGAGCATCAGCCCGTATAAAAATGCGGAAAAGATAAATGAGACGGGAGAGAGACTCGCAAAGGAATACGGCATAAAGCATCTTCCGTCGGATTTCAAGAAAAAAAACGGATATAAAAGATCCATAGAACTGTCAAAAGAATATGACCTCTACAGGCAGGATTACTGTGGATGCGTGTTTTCAAAAGGAGTCGATAATGAAAAAGATACTTGAGCTTTTAACCGAAGAGATGGAGAAGGCCTTCTGCGAGGCAGGGGTTGATAAGAAGCATGCAAAGGTTTCCGTATCAAACAGGCCCGATCTGTGCCAGTTTCAGTGTAACGGAGCCATGGCCTGCGCAAAGGAATATAAAAAGGCGCCTGTAATGATAGCAGAGGCGGTCGCGGAGACCTTAAAAGCCTCAGAGGTTTTTGAAAAGGCAGAGGCGGTAAAACCGGGATTTATAAATCTTAATGTTAAAGATTCTTTCCTCAGAGCTTATCTTGAGGGTATGACGAAGGAAGAAAAGTTCGGACTGCAGATGCCGGAAAAGCCCGAAACAATCCTTGTGGATTACGGCGGACCCAATGTGGCAAAGCCGCTTCATATCGGGCATCTCCGTGCCGCGATAATAGGTGAGAGCGTAAAAAGGATAGGTGCCTATGCCGGACATAAGATGATGGGGGATATCCATATGGGGGACTGGGGACTCCAGATGGGGCTTATCATTGCACTAATGAAGGATAAGGGTCTCGGACTTCCCACCATTTCCGAGCTTGAGCAGATCTATCCCGAGGCATCTGCCAGATCCAAGGAGGACGAAGAATTCAAGAAGCTGGCAATGGATATCACATATGAGCTTCAGCATGGAAATAAAGAATATCTCGACATATGGAAGCATATAATGAAGATATCCGTTGAGGATTTAAAGAAAAATTATGAAAAGCTGAACGTATCATTTGAAATATGGAAGGGCGAGTCCGATGCCGACCCTTATATCGCGCCCATGGTCGAAAAGCTGAAAGATAAGGGCTTCGCTTATGAATCCCAGGGGGCTCTTGTGGTGGATGTTACGGAGGAGACGGATACAAAGGAAGTGCCTCCCTGCATGATATTAAAATCCGACGGGGCAGCCTTATATACAACCACAGACCTTGCCACCTTAGTACAAAGGCAGGAGGATTACAAGCCGGCATGGGTGATATATGTAGTGGATAAAAGACAGGAGCTGCACTTTAAGCAGGTATTCCGCTGTGCAAAAAAGACGGGTATAGTACCGGAGGAGACAAAGCTTTCGTTTTTAGGGTTCGGTACCATGAACGGTGCAGACGGGAAACCTTTTAAGACCCGCTCGGGCGGAGTTATGAGGCTGGAGTCCCTGTTAAGTGAAGTATATGAACGGTGCTATGAAAGAATGTGTGAAAACGGCGCCGATATGCCGGAGGAGGAAAGAAAGGACACTGCTTCAAAAATAGCACTGGCTGCGATAAAATACGGTGATCTTTCAAATCAGGCATCAAAGGATTATGTGTTTGACATAGAAAAATTCACTTCATTTGAAGGAAATACGGGACCTTATATCCTTTATACCATTGTCAGGATCAAATCGATAATGAGAAAATACGAAGAGACAGGAGGAGATCTTGAAGGGATCAGGCTGCTTGAATGTAAGGGTGAGGCGGAGAGGGAATTATCCCTGCTCCTTACGGGATATAACGCAATGATGGAGGGTGCCTTTAACGAAACGGCTCCGCACAGGGTATGTGCTTATATCTACGAGGTATCAAACGCCTTCAATCATTTTTATCATGAGACCAAGATCCTGACTGAAGAAGACGAAGAAAAGAAGCGAAGCTACATTGCCCTGCTTTCTCTCACAAAAGGGATACTTGAAAGCTGTATCGGTGTACTGGGGTTTGCGGCACCCGAAAGGATGTAAGGCATTCACAATTTGAACATAATTTGCGTGTAATATCTTTGCAGCACACAGGACCTGATCTGGAAGAGGAGTAAAAAATGAATTTTATGTTCGAAAATGAAAACGAGAACATCACCCCGGTAACGGAAGAAATGCCGGAGGCTGTACAGTACGATGAGGAAGAAGAGAATTCCGGTGATACTGAATATCCGGAATATGATGAATATGAGACTGAGGAGCAGGTGATCCCGAAAAAAAAGAATTTTTTCCTGCGTCATAAGGTGCTTTCAATCCTGCTTATCATTCTGATCATCGGCGCTGTTCTGATCTTTGCGGTGATCATACCGAAAATAAAGGCAGCACAGGACGCATTGAATACCAAGACACAGAATTTTGAGGATATCGAAAAACGGAATATAGCAAACAGTATAGCGGTGACCGGTACTGTAAAGGCAAAGGAGAGCCGTACCGTTTCCACGCTAGTTGCAAATACCAAGGTGGTATCCGTATCGGTCGAGGTGGGGGATCACGTCACGGCAGGTCAGGAGATATGTGTATTTGACAAGGATAATCTTCTTAACAAGATAGAAAATCTTGAAAAGCAGATGAACGTGACACAGGCAAAATCAGACGAGACCGTGATAAATGCACAGGTGGATGTAAATAAAGCAAATACCACACTGGCAAATGATTATGTGGATAATTCGACAAATGTGGCAAGGATGCAGCAGGCATATGATGATGCCCTGAAGGATTATTATAATGCCTGTGACGGTTTTGAGGCTGCCAAAAAAGCCAGAGACGAGGCAAAGACCGCTTATGACGGAGTGCAGGGAGGCTATAACGAAGCAAAGAGCAGATATGATGCCCTTCCTGACGGCGTAAAGGCGGGGTCGGTGAGTGCCGATGCTACCCAGACGGCAATAATGAAGGATTATACATATTGGTCGCAGCAGAACAGCTCATTAAAAACCGCCTATGAGTCGGCAGCAAGCAAGGTCAGCCAGTTTGAGTCAAATATCGCAAGTGCAGAGACAAAGGTGAGAACGGCAAAGCAGAATCTGGATGACGCAAAGATAAAGACCGACAGATCACTTATCGCGGATGCTTCAAATGTGGCTACCTCAGAGCTTTCGCAGAGTACGAAAAATATTGAGGCTACAACGACAAATGACAATAACAGGGAAACCATGGATTCATATCAGACACAGCTTGAAGGTTATGTGATAACCGCGCCCATCTCAGGTATAGTCACTTCTTTATCGGTTGCGGTGGGTGATGAATTTTCGGCAAATGCGAAAACGGAAGTATGTGTTATTCAGGATGATTCAGAGTGGATCATAGAAGGAACTGTGGACCAGTATGATATCAGCTCCGTGCAAAAGGGTATGAAGGCAGTGGTTAAGACTGATTCCACCGGAGATGAAGAAATGAGCGGAGAGGTAACCTTTGTGTCACCGGTACCTGCCACATCGTCATCGGGCTCATCGACTTCATCAACACAGAGCTCATCCGGCTCGACCACAGCCAATTATCCGGTAAAGATCAGGCTGGATGAAAGGGATGACAGGCTGAGGATCGGAATGACAGCGGAGACATCCGTTATACTGGATCAGGCAGAGGATGTATATGCCGTACCGTATGATTGTATAAAAGAGAGGGAGGACGGTACCTTTTATATAACTGTTACGGACGCAAAGGGAGAAAGCAAAGCCGCGGAGTCTGCAAACGGTTTTGGTGAAAAAACAGCCCCGGACGATAAAAAGAACATGAAGGGGAAGGAAAGGGCATCCAAAGGAAATGATATGGCAGGAGAAGCTGTCACGAGGGACATTACGGTAAAGAAAGGACTTGAGACCGATTATTATACAGAGATCATATCAGATGAGTTAAAGGACGGTCTTAAGGTTCTTATTCCCGAGGATACAGAAGCCGCAAACGAGCTTGACTATCCCTTTATTATGATGGAGGATGAGGGACCCGGAGGAGGACCGGGAGGCGGCCCCGAAGGAGGATTTTAATATGAGTCCGAAATCTCAGGGCAGGGTCATAATAGAAGCAAGAAATATAGTTAAAAGGTATTATATCGGTCAGCCAAATGAACTTGAAATCCTTCACGGTATAGACATACAGGTGAGAAAAGGTGAATTTGTGGCTGTTGTGGGTGCGTCCGGCTCCGGAAAATCGACGCTTATGAATATCATAGGGGCTTTGGATAAGCCTACCGAAGGTGATTACCGGCTTGACGGAACGGATGTCGTTAAAGCGCATGACAGGGAGCTTTCGGAAATCAGAAACAGAAAGATAGGGTTTGTGTTTCAGACCTATAATCTGATCTCGAGGACCACGGCGATCAAAAATGTCGAGCTTCCTATGCTGTATGCGGGTATTCACAGGAGTGAAAGGATCAGAAGGGCGAAGGAGCTGCTTAAGATGGTCGGAATGGAGGACAGGATGAACCATCGTTCGGATGAGCTTTCCGGTGGACAGAAGCAAAGGATAGCCATAGCAAGGGCAGTGGCAAACAACCCGGCGATAATCCTTGCAGATGAGCCTACAGGCGCGCTCGATACAAAGACAGGAAGGCTTATCATGGATATTTTTCACAAATTGAACAGGGAACAGGGAAAAACCATCATTCTTATAACACATTCACCGGAGCTTGCAGAAGAAACGCAGAGGATACTTACCATAAGTGACGGTTTGATAATCGGTGAAAGGAGGGGCAGCGGATATGCTGCTGTTTGAAAATATAATGCTTGCCTTCGGATCTCTGAGGGCGAATAAGACAAGATCCGTGCTTACCATGCTGGGTATAATAATAGGTATAGCCTCTGTCATCACCATAATGACTATCGGAAATGCGATAACAATGTCCGTGAATGATTCCTTTTCAGGGCTGGGAGCTGCAAACATAGATGTAAGGGTGTCACAGAGAAGCAGCAGGAGAGAGACCTCTGAGTCGGGCTTTGTTTTTAACAGGGGTCCCGGCAGGAATAATATGAAAACAGAGGATTATATTACACAGGAAATGATAATTTCACTGCTTGAGGAGTTCGGTGACAGGATCATGGGAGTTTCGTTGACATGCTCTGTGGGCAACGGAAAGGTAAAGCATCTTAGTGATTACGCTAATGTTTCGGTAACGGGATATAATAATTTCGGGTTGAAGCAGGCTGATCTGACCATGCTTTCGGGCAGGAAATTTACAAGTGAGGATCAGGGCGATGCAAAAAAGGTCTGTATAGTATCAGACTATCTCGTCGGAAATATGTTTGAGGGAGATAATGAAGAGGTTCTGGGACAACAGATAACCTGCCTGATAGACAATAAATTTTATCATTATACCGTGATCGGAGTTTATGAACAGAATAAAAATGAGCCCTATAATGCAAATGAGCATTACGATACCTCAACAAATATGTACCTCCCGCTTCAGACAGCGGTAGATCAGACACATAGCAAAAACAGATACTCCGAGTTTACCGTAGTGGGCAGCGCAAGCAACGATGTTACGGCGCTTCTTGCGGATGTGAAAGCCTTTTTCAATGATAAGTACTACAGAAATAATGAGAATTATTATGTTACGACATCGTCTCTTGCCTCCATCCTGAGCGAACTCGATTCCATGCTGAGCACGGTTTCACTTGCCATCTCGCTTATTGCCGGTATCTCACTGCTCGTCGGCGGTATAGGTGTTATGAATATCATGCTTGTGTCCGTTACGGAACGTACAAAGGAGATAGGAACGAGAAAGGCTCTCGGAGCCACAAACGGTTCCATCAGGACCCAGTTCATAATGGAATCCATAACACTCTGTTTGATCGGCGGTATCATAGGGATAATACTGGGTATAGTAATAGGAAATATCATATCAAAGGCAATGGGATATTCTGTCTCGGCTCCGGTGGCAGCAATCATAATAGCGCTGCTCTTCTCGATGACGATAGGAGTGTTCTTCGGATATTACCCTGCTAACAAGGCTGCAAAGATGAATCCGATAGATGCATTGAGATATGAATAAAACAGTTGACAGTCATAAGTAACTGATAGTATAATGTAAAAGCTGTCTTGAGTGACAGGGAAATGGCGAGATAGCTCAGCTGGCTAGAGCACACGGTTCATACCCGTGGTGTCGAGGGTTCGAGTCCCCCTCTCGCTATTGCAAAAATACCCGGATGAAAACCCGGGTATTTTTGTAATAAAGAAAGAGAACCAGAATCAGACAGAAGACACTGCGTGGTGTCGAGGGGCGCTGGACAGCCGGTGGCTGTCCGTTTAGCGCCGACCGGAGCGGAGCGGAGACCGAGTTCCCCTCTTAACCTGGGTGGAAAGCGGGTATCATACCCTATGAAAAAGCATGATAAGCCGGAGAAGAGTGGGTATGATGTTCGGGGGAGATAAGCTCAAGAATGAGTATGATAAGTAAAGAGCCGGTGAATACCGGAAGACAAAAGGAATTTGACTGGGCAAAGTCTTTTACGATTA
>JAGBOJ010000045.1 GCA_017633935.1 Lachnospiraceae bacterium
GTTTGTCCTGTATACCGTAAAAAACATCATAAGGAAAAGCAGTCCAAAAGCGCAGACCGCTATCCTCTTATCATCTTTTCCCAAAAGCCGGTCAACAGTGATGAATGCATATATTATCACCTCCGGCATCAGAAGCTGAAGGTAATATGAAAGCCACGCCCCATTATTTCTGCCGAGATATATAAGAGCGGTAAAGCTCACAACCATATAAATGACAAGGAAAAACATAAAATCCTTACGATCCTTAAATCCGGTCTTAAGCTCCCGGAGTATTCCCATGAGCGTAGCGAGGAAAACAAATATAAATATACCCGCCAGTGATCTCAGCTGAAGTATCTCATAGCCGAAGCCGCTGTCCGGATCGGTATTTACGCTTTCTGCCGTAAAATTTTCTATATTTTCCTTTTTAAGCTTCTCCTCCTGCTCTTTTCTTTTCTGCTCCTTCTGCTCTAATTCTTCTTTGGTATACTCCTTCATATATCCGCCGTATGCCGCATGATACTGCTCCTGCGTTATGCCGAAAGGGCCATGTGCAAGATATATACTGTATGTCCAGTAAAGAGGACAGGTCAGGGAGACTGCAATAAAAGTGATAAGCGAGATTACGAGACCGTTGATAAAAAACTTAAGGCAGTCCTTTCTGTCATTTATTAATTTATAGATAAAGATCGCCGCAGCTATCACCGCAAAGTATTGCTTCACAAAAAAGAGCATGATCGAAAGCAGTGCGCAAAGAAAATTTTTTGACCTGAAATCCTTCAGACTCATAATAAAGATTATGATCACTGCGATCATCAGAGCAAAAGAATCCGGTACGGCGTTGATATACCCGTATCTCCAATTGCAGTTAATGATAAAAAGAAAGACTGCCACCGGTGCCGCAAGATATTCCGTTCTCTTATATACCATAACAGCCGATAAAGCGGCAGATATCAGAACCGCAGCAAAGGTGACCACATAATGCAGTGTGATTATGTCGATCGGGACGACCAGACCTAAAAGCGCGGTAAACACTGAATACAGAGGCCCGTAAACATAGATCATCCCCGGCAGATCGCCCTCATAGCTTTTAAGCGAATACGGATTTATACCCTTCATTATCGTTTGGGTAAGCTGGATGTTGGCAGCCTCTCTGTACTCATTCGGCATAGAGATATTACCGAATACGGACGCACAGATCCTTACGAGCAGAAATGCCGTATATACTATAAGAATGATCCCCAGAAAATTAATGAGATTCTTTTTATTAAGAAGGAACTGCCGGATGTTTTCATATCCGGCAGTCTCTTTTTTTACATTTTCACTTGTCAATTATAAACTCTTTCCGATCAGATATTGAAATGTCCGTCAGTACCGTCATCTGTGACAAAATATACAACCGACTCTTCCGGCTTGTAATAATAATTAACGTTCTTTACTTCACTGATATTTCTCTTAAGATCGTACTCCCATACTCCCTTGAATGCTTCATCTATATCATTCTTTACTACGTCTTTATTGTTATACTGTACGGTAAGTACGGTTTCCAAAGCCTTCTTTGCGGGAGCTGCTTTTTTTGCCGCAGCCTTCTTTGCGGGAGCCGCTTTCTTTGCTGCGGGCTTTGTCTCCTTCTTTGCGGGAGCTGCTTTCTTTGCCGCGGGCTTTGTCTCCTTCTTTGCGGGTGCTGCCTTCTTTGCCGCGGGCTTTGTCTCCTTCTTTGTGGGAGCCGCTTTCTTTGATACAGGCTTTGTCTCCTTCTTTGCGGGAGCTGCCTTCTTTACCGCGGGCTTTGTCTCCTTCTTTGCGGGAGCTGCCTTCTTTACCGCTGCGTTCTCATCCTTCTTTTCTTCCGCCTTCTTCTCCGTTGATCCGGCATTATCTTTCTTAATTGATTTTTTCCCTACTTCACTGCCCGATACTGTAGCCACTACAGGCGGATTTATCTTAACAACATCCGTCTTTTTTTCTTCCTTTACAGCCGCAGGTGCAACTGCTCTCTTAATAATAGCCATTGTGTATCTCCCTTCCATCAACAACAATATACATAGGTTTACAACCCAAATGTAGTTTATACCCGTGATTATGCATTGTCAACGATACTTTAAAAAATTATAATGAAATAAAAAAGTTACGATTCTGCACTGGTCATGTACTGAATTGTAAGGTAAAACCTTTGTGATTCGGAGTATAAAAGAAATGAAAATAAAGATCTGCGGACTGACTTCCCCCAAAGAAGCCGGATACCTAAATATCAATAAAGTGGATTATGCGGGAATGGTCCTGTTTTTCCCAAAAAGCAAAAGAAATATAGATATAAAAAAAGCCGAAGCTATCCGCTCAAAGCTGGACAAAAGCATAAAAACAGTGGCAGTTACCGTTTCACCCGATGAAGCGCAGATACAGGCAATAGAACGATCCGGTTTCGATCTCATCCAGATACACGGCAGTATACCGGATGAGCTTTGGGAAAAGATACACATCCCTGTATTAAAGGCTTTTAATGTTCATGATCTCGACCGACTCGATACATATAAGCAAAACGACAGGATCTGCGGTTATCTGATAGATGCATCGGAGCCCGGAAGCGGTAAGACCTTTGACTGGAGCATCATAAAAAATCTCGATATGAACGGCAGACCGTTCTTTCTTGCCGGAGGGCTTACCCCCGACAATGTCGCGGATGCTGTAAATGAGCTCCATCCGTATGCAGTGGATGTTTCATCCGGAGTCGAATATACGGACCGTCCCGGAAAAGACCCGTCAAAAATCGGGAGATTCGTAAAAAACTGTAAATGATCATCCGGATATACAGGAAGCAAATAAATCCGTTCCCTGTGATTATAGATTATCCAATCCCTGATACATCGCAAGCATAGGTGCCATAACCGCTCCGATAAGTGTTCCGACGATACCGGCCAAAAGCAGGATTATAAGCGGTTCCATAACCGCCATCATGCTCTCCGTAGCCATCTCAACCTCTTCCTCGTAGTAATCCGCAAGCTTGGTCAAAAGTCCCTCCACATCACCGGACTCCTCACCTATCCTTATCATATGATGAACCATGGGCGGGAATTTCCTGCTCCGTTCTATCGGAAGTGAAAGGGATGTTCCCTGCACGATATCCTCTCTTGCGTCCATTACGGCATCACGCATGATCACATTTGTAAGAGTACCTGCCGTGATCTCCAGAGCATCCGGCATTGAAATACCGGCTGCAAGCATGGTACTTAAGGTACGGGCAAATCTCGCTGACGCGGACTTCTGCGAAAGGGGACCTGTCAGCTTATTTCTAAGCAGGATATTATCCACTATATGTCTTCCCTGCGGCGAAGCATAAAACATCCTGAATGCCACGACCGCCGCTATTACCACAGCGATCAGGATATACCAGTAGCCTATGACAAAATCACTCATATTCATTACGGCAACAGTGATGCCTGGCAGCTCCATATCCATATCCTCAAACATTTCCGCGTAATTGGGGATAACGAACGTGAGCATGACTATAACCACGCCTATCGCCACGAGCATAACGATGATGGGGTAGATCATGGCTTTTTTTATGGTAGCCTGCAGCTTTGCATCCTTCTCAAACTGTATTGCCATTCTCTCAAATGCGATATCAAGTGAACCGGAGGACTCACCTGCACGTACCATATGGATGAGCAGGGGCGGAAATATCTTTTTCTGCTCCTCCATCGAATCAGATAAGGTTTCTCCCTTTTCAACCGAGATCTGGGTGGCCTTTACCGCCTTGGCAAGCTTTACATTTTCAGTCTGGTCACCAAGCATATTAAGCGCATCGAGTATCGTTACGCCCGCCTGGGTCATGGACACAAACTGTCTGCAGAATACGGAAAAATCTCTGGCCTTCGGCTTTCCTCCTATGTCTATCTGTATATCCTTATTTAAGATGCTCTGCTCGCTGACATCTATAACCGTAAGATTCTGGGCCGAAAGCTTATCTATCACAACATTGGGATTATCCGCCTCAATGCTGCCCTTGATCTCTTTTCCCGTCGCATCTATAGCCACATACCCATAGGATGCCATCTCCAATTACCTCCTAAATTACTTTTCTTGCAAGATACTGATAATCCTGTGCAAATGTCAAAGCTGTTTCACCCGAGATCTTTCTTGAAGAATAAAGTTCAAACAGTGAATCATCCATTGTTATCATCCCGGCTTTTCTGTTAGTCTGCATCATTGAAGGGATCTGGAATGTCTTTCCCTCCCTGATAAGATTTCTTATGGCCGGATTTGCGATCATTACTTCAAATGCCGCACATCTTCCTCCCTCTTTACCTTCCATCGGCATAAGCTGCTGTGATACAACGCACTCTAAAACCGTAGCAAGCTGTATCCTTATCTGCTCCTGCTGATGAGGTGGGAATACGTCAACCACACGGTCTATGGTAGCTGCCGCACCGATAGTATGCAGGGTTGAAAATACAAGGTGCCCCGTTTCCGCCGCTGTCACCGCTGTCGAGATCGTATCCAGATCTCTCATCTCTCCCAGAAGGATGATATCGGGGTCCTGCCTTAACGCAGCCCTTAAAGCCTGTGCATACCCCTGGGTATCAAGACCTATCTCTCTTTGTACGACTACGGCCTTTTTTGACCTGTGAAGGTACTCTATAGGGTCCTCCAGTGTGATGATATGTACCGGTTTTTCCTGATTGATCACATTTATCATCGAAGCAAGAGTCGTTGACTTACCGGAACCCGTAGGCCCGGTAACAAGTACAAGTCCTCTTTTTTTATTTGTCATCTCCACCACTGCCTGTGGGATCGAAAGCTTTTCGGGAGACGGGATATCAAACGGCAAAAGTCTCAGTGCCGCTGCATAGGTACCTCTTTGAAGAAATACATTCAAGCGGAAACGTCCGACGCTTGCAAGTGAATACGCAAGGTCGATCTCGCCCTCCGTTTCAAGCTCCTTTTTCTGCTTTTCACTTAAGATCGGAACGAAATAGGATTCCACATCATCAGGCTTAAGCACATTATCATCGAGCTCTACCAGATCGCCGTCTATACGCAGCATTATGGGTCTTCCGACCGAATAATGAACATCCGATGCTTTCCTTTCCATCGATGCTCTCAGTGATTCTTCCAACGACATAAGTGCCATAGATATTCCCCTCCAAAAAACTATACATCAAATGAGACCTTCTTCATCTCGTTTATACTCGTTATCCCGTCAAGCACATATCTGGTCGCTGACTGACGCAGCGTATGCATACCCTCTTCCATTGCGACTTCCTTTATCTCCTCTGCCGTAGCGTTCTTCGATATCACTCTCTTTAGCTTCGGAGATATCTCCAGTATCTCATACACACCGATACGTCCCTTAAAGCCCGTATTATCACACTGATCACAGCCGCATGGCTCGTATATCCTTACTTCCTCCGTGGAATCCTCGCCATATCCCAAAAGCTCAAGCTCTTCGCTGTCAGCTATCTTTTCCTTTTTACAGTTGGGACACAGTCTCCTGACCAGACGCTGCGCGATGATACCCACAATGGAATCCGCCAGAAGGTAAGGCTCCACTCCCATATCGATAAGACGTCCGACCGCTCCCGCAGAAGAGTTGGTATGGAGCGTACTGACCACAAGGTGTCCGGTAATCGAAGCCTGCACTGCTATACCAGCAGTTTCACCGTCTCTGATCTCTCCTATCATTATGATATCAGGGTCCTGACGCAGAATGGAACGGAGTGCCGAAGCGAAGGTCAGATCCGCCTTGGGATTTACCTGAACCTGATTTATACCGTTAATATTTGCCTCGACGGGGTCCTCGACCGTGATGATGTTTACTTCCTCCCTGTTCAGCTCGGAAAGAGCCGTATACAAGGTCGTCGATTTTCCGGAACCCGTAGGTCCGGTAACCAAAATGATACCGTGAGGATTTGAAAATATATGATCAAACTGCTTTAACTCATGCGGATTAAGTCCCAGATCCTTCTTTTCTCTCGAAAGAGCTGTTTTTGAGGTAAGTCGCATAACGACCTTTTCACCGTAGACAGTAGGCAGAATGGATACACGGATATCAAATTCCTGCCCGTCCACCACCTGCGTCATACGGCCGTCCTGCGGTTTTCTCTTCTCCGAGATATCCATTCCGGAGATTATCTTTATTCTGGCAACTATGGCCGCCAGAAGATCCGTCGAATATACAAGTCTTTCATAAAGCGCGCCGTCTATACGGTATCTTACACGAACTCCCATCTCAAGAGGTTCGATATGTATATCGGAGGTTCTCTGCCGCACAGCCTGATCGACCATCTGCTTAACAAGAGAAACTATAGGGGAATTATCGATCTCGGCGTTGACCTCTTCCCTCTCCGCCTCCATCTCTTTTCTCTCGTTAGCCTTCTCCTCGGCATATTTATTTGCCACGCTCATAACGTCGGCAGTACCGTATGCCCTGTCGATGGCTACAGCCACCTGCCTTCTTGTGGCGACCACGACCTCTATCTGAAGGTTTGTGACTATCGTAAAGTCATCCACCGCGACCATATCCATGGGATCGGACATGGCAAGCATCAATACGTTTGCATTTCCCGGATGAAACATATAAGGTATGGCATTATGCTTTCTGCAAAGAGAGGAAGGTGCCATTTTCAATATCGCATCGTCTATCTTTACACCGCTTAAATCCACCTTTTCAATATTAAGCTGTGCGCTGAGCGCATCCGCTATAGCTTCGTCGGTACATATATTATTTTCTACCAGTACCTCTCCAAGCTTCTTTCCGGAGCCCTTTTGGAGTTCCAGCCCCTTTTGCAGAGCCTCTTCAGTTAAGACATTATGTTTTACAAGCAGGTCACCCAGACGCAGCTTTCTACGACCATAATTCATTTGTCACACAATCCTTCTTATAGTTGATATGCTTCTGTAAAGAGCATTGGATATCTTAATACCTGTAGCCTGCGTGGAGGCATGAACTATCCTTCCGTTTCCGATATATATACCGACATGTCCCGGGTAGCAGAAAATATCACCCGGCTGTGCCTCCTCGTACGAGACTGCCCTTCCGTAGCCTGCCTGAGCCGCCGAATTTCTCGGTATCGAATATCCGAAGTGACTGTATACCGACATCGTAAAGCCGGAGCAGTCACAACCGTTCGTAAGGGACGTCCCTCCCGGTACGTAAGGATTCCCGACAAACTGAAGGGCATAATCGGCTATGCTGTTTCCTGTGGCACTGCCGCCCGAGCTGCCTCCCGAGCTTCCGCCCGAATCGCCTCCGCTGCTGCCGCCCGAATCCTCTCCTTCGCCGGACTGGTCATACTCCGTCCCTGCCTGAGAAGCCTTTTCCTTATCGGCGGTCTCTTTTGCAGCCTTTTCCTTTGCCTCTTTTTCCGCCTTTTCCTTTGCGGCCTTCTCCGCTGCGGCTTTTCTTGCGGCTTCCTTTTCCGCTGCGGCGATCTTTGCTATCTGGGCATTATCCTCATCGATCTTCTTCTGGTATGCTTTGGCTTCACTCCTTGCAGCCGCAAGCTTTGAACTGAAATTTTCAACCGTTTTCCTCTGTTCCTCTATGGTAGCATTTAAGCTCTTCTCCTGCTCCTCATAATCGGCATTCACTTCCTGAAGCTCAGCCATATCCTCTTCAAGCCTTTCCTGAAGCTCCTTAACCTGTGCTTTGATATCCTGATAGTTTATCAGGAGTGTCCTGTCATACTCATAGAGCTTTTCGGCATACTCAGCTTTATTTATGGCATCGCTTAAGCTTTCCGCCTTAAGCAGTATCTCGATATATTCAGAAGACGTATTACCGTTTTCATACATATACCTGATACGGGCGCACATGGCTTTATACTGCTTCTGCTCTTCGGCTTCGGCAGCCTCGTAATCCACTCGTGCCTGCTCTATCTCCACCTCTTTGTTTGCGATATCAGCCTTTAATATCTCGACATTTGCAAGAAGCTCGACAAGAAGAGCCTGTGAAGCCTGAGCTTCGGCTTCCGCCTCCTGCTTCTCGTTCTCAATGTTTCCTATCTCGGCATTAACCTCATTCAGCTTGTTTTCATTTTCCTTCTTGTCCTTATTAAGCTGGGTTTTTGTGGTCGCAAAGCTGTTTAAGGGCATTGACAGGCAAAGTATTAAACTGATCAGAACACAGAATATCTTTTTCATTATCACAGCTCACAGGTTCCCGTAGTCCTCGGGAAAGGAAGTACATCCCTTATATTTTCCATACCGGTCACATACATCACGGCTCTTTCAAAACCGAGTCCGAAGCCGGAGTGTCTGACCGAACCGTATTTTCTCAGATCAAGATAAAACTCGTATCCGCTCATATCCATATTCAGTTCCTTCATCCTCGATACAAGCTTATCGTAATCATCCTCTCTCTGGGAGCCTCCGATTATCTCACCTATGGCAGGCACAAGACAGTCCATTGCCGCAACGGTCTTGCCGTCATCATTCAGCTTCATATAAAAAGCCTTGATATCCTTTGGATAATCCGTCACAAACACGGGCTTCTTAAATATCTGCTCTGTCAGATATCTTTCATGCTCGGTCTGAAGGTCACATCCCCAGCTCACCTTATACTGGAACTTATCGTTATTCTTTTCAAGAAGCTCTATCGCTTCCGTATATGTTACTCTTCCGAAATCGGAATTGACCACATGATCAAGTCTTTCAAGCAGTCCCTTGTCTATGAACGAATTAAAGAATCTCATCTCCTCGGGTGCGTTTTCAAGAACGTATCTGATGATATACTTAAGCATATCCTCCGCTATCTGCATATCATCGTTAAGATCGGCAAAGGCAATCTCGGGCTCTATCATCCAGAATTCGGCGGCGTGTCTTGTGGTATTTGAATTTTCCGCCCTGAAGGTCGGTCCGAATGTATAGATATTCTTAAACGCACAGGCAAAGGTCTCTCCGTTTAACTGACCCGAAACCGTCAGATTGGTCGGCTTGTTAAAGAAATCCTTTGAGTAGTCTATGCTTCCATCCTCATTTCTGGGGATATCCTCAAGCGGCAGCGTCGTAACCTGAAACATTTCTCCGGCACCCTCCGCGTCACTCCCCGTGATGAGCGGGGTATGAACATAAACATAGCCTCTTTCCTGAAAGAATTTATGAATGGCAAATGCAAGCAGCGACCTGACTCTGAACACCGCCTGAAAGGTGTTTGTCCTCGGACGCAGATGTGTCATCGTCCGGAGATATTCAAGAGAATGCTTCTTTTTCTGAAGCGGATATTCCGGAGGCGCGATACCCTCGACTTCCACACTCTGTGCCTGAATTTCAAACGGCTGCTTTGCATCGGGGGTGGCTACGAGTATCCCCTTAACGATCACTGAGGTTCCAACATTCAGCTTTGCCACCTCGGAAAAGTTTGAAAGCTTTTCGCCGTAAACAACCTGCAGGGTCTCAAAAAATGTCCCGTCACTTATCACAAGAAATCCGAAGGTCTTTGAATCCCTGTTTGACCTGATCCAGCCGCCAACCGTCACCTCTTTATCAAAATATTCTTCCCTGTTCTTATATAAATCTCTTATTTCCAAAAGCTCCATTTTGTCACCTCTCCACAGCATTTTCGTACAAAAAGTCCTGAACCTTTTCACTGAGCAGATACCGCTCTATCATTTCCTCGTTTACCGAAGCCTTAAGCTTCTCCACGGTCGAATTGTATTCCTTTGCGCGGTTTGAATAATAGTCGTCTATCTCCTTTTGGGAAACGGTTATATTCTCGGCATCGGCTATCGCCTGAACCACAAGCTGCTGCTTTGACAGCTCTTTTCCGTATTCTATGGCCTGATCGTTAAATTCCTCCATGCTTCCGCCGATAAGTGACACATACTGGTCAAGCGACACCCCGTACTGGGAGGCAAAGCTTTCGATACTGGAGATATAATTGGTGGAATTTTGAGATACAAGCCATTCCGGAAGCTTATCAAGATCGCACTCGGCATTATCATATGCCTGCTGCAGAAGATCGATTCGTGTCTCCGTCAGGGCAGCCTCTTCATTGGCCTTTTCAAGTGTATCCTTTATGTACCCGAGGTAATCATCCACCTCGTTAAAATCCTCATCATATTTTTTTGCCAGCTTTTCCAATACGTCATCTTCCTTGATCGAAGGGACGACATTTTCAGAGATCGAATTTACCGTTACTTCAAACACAACATCCTGTCCCGCCAGATCCTCGGCACTGTAGTCCTCCGGAAACGTCAGATCCAGATCCTTTGTTTCGCCGATCTTCATCCCGATGACCCCGTCCTCAAAGCCCTCTATAAAGGAATTCGATCCGATCTCAAGGTCATAATTGCCGGTACCGCCGTCAAAGGCAACTCCGTCCTTTGTACCCTTATAGTCGATATTTACGATATCTCCGTCTATTACCGGCCTGTCATCGACGCTTTTCTTTTCCGCCATGGCTTCAAGGTCATTTAAGACCGCCGCTTCAATATCACCTTCGCTTACGGTGATGTCGTTCTCGGACATCGTAAGCCCTTTATACTCACCAAGAGTCACATACTTTGATACATCCACGGACCCTATGGTCTGTGCCTCCTCAGTGCATCCGGTACAAAGCAGTACCAGCACTGCCATTAAAACTGCGGCTGTCCTTCTGTAAAATAATTTTTTCATAATATCCTCTTTCCACATTCGTGCATCAAAAAATTTAAAATCAACTTTATTTATACCATAAATCTCGTAATTGTTCAATTTCTTTATTTAATTTATGTTAACTTCAATAAGCTGTAATTTTTTCGTGGATTTTACAGTTCTATTGTGGTAATATTTTTATAAATATATGTTTTTTTATAAAGGGGGTGATGTAAATGACTCAAAAGGAAACCACAAATATTATCATCCGGCTTAAGGAAAAAGGCTGGAGCGGAGATGATATAATAGCATTTCTGGCATTTATAGAGACACACAACCCCTCGGAGGAAGAGGCAAAAAAAGCAATAAGCTTAAAGGAATCATAATATGATAGCTCAGATCCTTGGAAATTATTTTGTAGAAAAGAAGCTGCTCACCAAAGGGCAGGTTCAGAACACCTTAAAAAAACAGTCCGGCTTAAAGGTACGTCTCGGTACGATCGCCATTTCGGAAGGTCTTATGACCCTTGCACAGGCCGAGGCTGTAAATATGCTTCAGCAGTCCATCGATAAGCCCTTCGGCGATATTGCGGTGCAGAAGGGGTATCTTACCGATGTGCAGGTCAGTTCGCTTTTAAGGGAGCAGGGAAGTGAATATATTCTTTTTATGCAGACCTTAAATGATGACGGGCTTATGGATGTCCCGGCTTTTGAAGAAGCGGTAAAGCAGTTCAAGATCGACACCGGTGCCACAAGGACAACCTTAGAAGCAATGAAGGCCGGCAGTATCGATGCGATAATAGAGACATATACCGGCGATACAATGGGCGACCTTACAAGACATGCCGGGACGGGAATCCGTCTTTTTACCCGTATCGTCGATAAGGATGCCTATATCGGAAAAGCCTCAAAGAGCAATGATATCTCAGCTCTTAATCAGGGTGTATTTCAGAAGCTTATCCGGCCTGATGGCACTTCCTATTACACAGGCATCGTAGAGAAGGATCACGGGCTGTATGCCGTGGCAAAGGGCTTTGCAAAAGAGCAGTTTGAGGATGATGAGCTTTTCATAATGGATGCGACCGGAGAATTCCTAAACTGTGTGAACGGTCTCTACTGCACTACCATGAGCGCGGAAAATGTGGTACTTGAGATAGAGCCGCAGATCTTTTTGTCAAGTGAAAATATCCCTTCGGTGATCAGCGGGACGGAAATCCTGCATGTTCCGGTATTTATCGGGGATGACAGTGCGGAACTTATATTCATCTTATGATGTCAGGGTCAAAAGGTGCTTTAGCACCTGACATCATCTTATAAAAGGATATCAGGAAATAACAGGGTACAACTCACCAAGATAGTATAACGAGCCGCATGCACAGATCACATCTGAGCCGGCGGCTTCTTTTAGCGCAAGCTTTGCCGCCTCTTTCGGGTCATCTATGGCAGATACCTCTGCCCCGGATCTCTTTGATACCTCCTCCTTAAGCTCAATGGCGGAAAGTGTCCTCGGTGAAGGCACGGTGACCGTATACACTCTTTTTGCAACGGGCAGTATGATATCCAGCATCCTTCCGTATTCCTTATCGCGCAGGATACCTATGATCAATATGATCTTCTTATCGCCGAAATACAGCTTAAGGCTCTCCTTTAATACCTCCATCCCCTGCCTGTTATGTGAGCCGTCTGTGATAAACACGGGGTCCCTGCGCAGGATCTCAAACCTTGCCCTCCACCCTGTATTTTTCAATCCCTTATAAATGTCCTCTTCTTCTATCCTTAAGCCTCTGTCCCTTAAGAGCCCGGCAGCATGTACTGCCATGGCAGCATTATTTATCTGATAATTCCCGAGAAGTCCTATCTCATATCTTTTTCCTTCAAGCTCAAACTCCACCCCATAGGTATCCGCTTTGATAAAGCCTTCAGGAAGCGTGCATATATGCAAAGCCGCACCATTTTTTTCGCAGATCCGCTCAAATACCGCCTCTACATTCCCGGACTGCGGATAGAGCAGCACATCACTGCCACTTTTTATGATGCCGGCTTTTTCGGCGGCTATCTCTTCAAGTGTATTTCCGAGAATATCCATATGATCGTAGCTTATGGGCGTTATCACGCAAAGAAGAGGGGCATCAATGACGTTTGTGGCATCAAGCCTGCCTCCGAGCCCTACCTCCAGGACACAGATATCACAGGCTTTTTCTGCAAAATATAAAAAAGCTATGGCGCATATGAGTTCAAATTCCGTCGGCTCATTCAACCCCGCCTCCTTCATTTTGTCCACAGCCTCTTTTACCTGCGTCGCAAGCCTTGCAAAGGCATCCCCGGAGATCTCTTCCAGATCAACCTTAATGCGTTCGGAAAACCTTTCAACAAAAGGAGATGTATATATACCCACACGGTATCCCGCAGCCATCAGTATATTGCTGATAAAGGCTACCGTTGAGCCCTTCCCGTTCGTCCCCGCCACATGGACAAACTTAAGTCTGTCCTGAGGATCACCCAGATAATGCATCAGATTTCTTATGTTTTCAAGCCCCAGCTTGGAGCCGAAGGCAGCTATACTGTCTATATATTTTCTTGCTTCTTCGTAATTCATATCTTCTTAAATATCTTCTTTCCGGCAGCACCGGCAGGCTTCAGCACACCCATTAACAAAACCGTATTTATCGGGAACATTACCGCCGATTTTATAAGACGCACGGAAAACAGCGCCATAAAAGCATTGCCGTATAAAAGCTTAAGCCACAGGGTAGTTAATACAATACTTATGATAACGGTATCGATAAGCTGTGCAAGAATGACCCGTTTAACAGTCACGGGCTTATCATATAATAATAATCCGTATATCGCGCCCTGAATTATGCTGCTTACGGTAAAGCCCGGAAAAAAAGGCCCCGTAGGCTTTACTATATAACAGAGTATATCCGCAAGTCCCCCCACAACCGCACCTGCCGGTACCCCGAAGAGCATACCGGAACAGGCTACAGGCAGAAACTGCAGCCTTATCTCCACCACCTCGGAAAGCGGTATCTTAAAAAATCCGAAAACCGTCGCAACAGCCAGCAGCATGGCGCAAACGGTTAGAACCCTGACATCGGCAAATCTTTTCATAACTCCTCCCCTATTCCATATAAGGATCTGTAGCGAATTAACTTAGCCATTTTACTTGTCTGCTTTTCCGATATCTGCATCAGAAAGCCTCGCCGTAGTAAGCCGCATACCGCAGCGTATCTTCAACCGGAAGATCACAGGCTCAGTGCATACAACCCTTTATCTCTGACAAGCTTTCAACTCCCGTCTCTTCCATAAAGCTCTCTATCCCCTCTATCACCCTTATCATACTCTCCGGCTCATGAAAATTCATCATCCCGACAGCAACAATATCCGCTCCTGCCATTATCATTTCTATGGCATCCCCGGCATTCGCCACTCCGCCCATTCCGATAATAGGGATCTTAACTGCCTTTGACGCCTCATAGACCATTCGTAACGCTATCGGGTGGATCGCAGGTCCCGAAAGACCGCCCGTTTTATTTGCAAGCACGAACTTTTTTCTGTATATATCGATCTTCATCGCTGTAAAGGTGTTTATAAGAGATATGGCATCCGCACCTCCCTGCTCGGCGGCTGCCGCCATATCCGCTATACTCGTGACATTGGGAGAAAGCTTCATTATCACGGGCTTTGACGAAACCTTTTTTACCTCCCTTGTGACCTCTATAAGAGCCTCCGGTCTTGTCCCGAAAGCAATGCCGCCCTCCTTTACATTCGGACACGAGACATTTATCTCAAGGGCAAATACACCCTCCTCCTTTGAAAGCCTCTCCGCTGCCGCTGCATATTCCTCAATGGAATGTCCGCAGACATTGACTATCACCGGCACATCAAAGGCACTCAAAAACTTCAGATCCCTCTCGATGAACACATCCACTCCGGGATTTTGAAGCCCTATGGCATTCATCATCCCCGACGGAGTCTCCGCTACTCTCGGCGTGGGATTTCCCTCCCACGGTACGACGGAAACTCCCTTTGTGGTAATGGCCCCGAGCCTGTTTAAGTCCACAAATTCCGAATACTCAATGCCGCTTCCGAAGGTTCCCGAAGCGCATGTGACGGGGTTTTTAAGTCTTTTTCCCAAAAATTCAACCGAACAATCCCTCAAAGCTCCACCTCCGATGCGTTAAACACAGGCCCTTCCGTGCATATTCTTGCATTTTTCACGTGTGAATGGGAATCGGTCTCCTTCGTTTTTACCACGCAGCCGAGACACGCACCCACTCCGCAGGCCATCCTCTCTTCCAATGAAATATACGCCTCCGCTCCCTGACTTAGAGCCAGTGAAGCCACCGCTTTAAGCATTACCATCGGCCCGCAGGCAAAAATGACATCTGCCCGTATATCACTGCTTTTAACCGCATCTATCACATTTCCGCGTATTCCAAAGCTTCCGTCATCTGTGGCTATGACGGTGTCATCGCACAGTTCCTTAAATTCATCTGCAAGGAAATTATCAAGCGAGCTGTCCCTGTAGCCTAAGACTGCGGTGGTCCTTCCGGTATCCGCTCTCTTAAGGTCTGCTGCAAGCTGAAGCAGGGACGGTGCCCCGATGCCGCCGCCGATAAGCAGTACCTCTTTTCCCTTTACGTCGGATATATCATAGCCGTTTCCAAGAGGCCCTTCTATAAAAACACTGTCTCCGGGCTTTAATGCCGTAAAGCTCCTCGTCCCTTCACCCTGTGCCCTGTAGACTATCCGCAGCTCCTTCTTATCATCGCTTACTCTGCATATGCAGATCGGGCGCCCCAGAAGACGGGATGCATCATTCGGATAAACAAGAATAAACTGCCCGCTCCGGGAGTTTTTGGCGATACCGGTTTCAAGCCACATACTGTATATATTTTCAGCCAGACACTCCTGACTTACCACCTGCGCACATTCCTTTTTCATACCCATGCCTCTTTCCCGGAAGCGATGGTATAGTGTACCTTTCCCGTAAGCTCTTTTCCGATGAACGGAGAATTTGAGGATTTTGAATTAAAACGCTTTACCGTCCATTTTTCATCGGGATCGAATATCGTGATATCGGGTATCCCGCCTTCCTTAAGCTCTCCCGCATTAAATCCGTAAAATCTTGCCGGTCCGTAACTCATAAGCTCGATAAGTCTCATAAGACTTAAGTGTCCGGCATGCACAAGATTGGTCATCCCGAGCGCAAGCGCTGTCTCAAGTCCTATCATACCGGACGGGGCGGCTATAAAGCTGCGCCTTTTTTCAACCATCGTATGCGGCGCATGGTCAGTCGCTATCATATCTATCGTACCGTCCTTCAGTCCTTCGATTATAGCCAGCCTGTCTTCCTCGGTCCTTAAAGGCGGATTAACCTTTGCGTCATTTCCTATATCCTCCACAGCCTTTTCCGTAAGCGAAAAATGATGCGGCGTTGCTTCGGCATGTATAAGCCCGTCGGGATCGTTCTTTTTTGCCTGCCTTATAAGCTCAACGGTCTCTTTGGCGCTTACATGCTGTATGTCTATTTTCGCCCCTGTCTCCAATGCAAGAGCGATATCCCTTTTTACCATGGAAATCTCAGCCCGGCGGTCTGCGCCCTTAAGTCCGAATTTCAGCGCCACCTCGCCGGCGTTGATACCCGCCTCCGAAATATAGGCAGGGTCCTCTTCGTGAAATGATAACGGCATACCGAGTCTTGCCGCCGTTTCCATAGCCTCCCTTACTACATCGGTATCAAGTATCGGAGAGCCGTCATCCGTAAAGCCCGGAGCTCCCGCCTCTTTCAATGCCTCCATATTCACAAGGCTCCTGCCCTGTCTGCTGTTTGTCACCGCGGCACAGTGATAGATATGGATATGGGAATCAAGGGTGCGCCTGATATTACTGTTAAGCATCACCGTACTGTCAATGGCGGGCACGGTATTTGCCATAAGAACCACGCTGGTGTAGCCCCCTGCAATGGCTGCCCTCTCACCGGTAGCAAGATCCTCCTTTTCGGTCTGGCCAGGGTCCCTGAAATGAGCATGTACATCCACAAACCCCGGGCACACCACCATGCCGGTCGCATCTATAAGCTTTCTTTCGTTATCCTCTTTTTCATCTATACCGTCAGCTATTTTTTCTATGAGACCGTCCTTTATCAGGACATCCGTGATCTCATCCCTGCCCGATGCCGGGTCCATTACCCTTCCGTTTTTAATTAACATTATTTATCTCCTGTAGATCATTTATAATAGCCTGCCTTGATATCTCGCCAAGCCTCTTTAAATCCTCCTTTGAACATTCCTTCGGATCTATGGGGCTGCCGTAGGAAAGCACCACTCTGTTTGACCTTATCCACGGTATCTGCTTTTCAAATATCGATCGCGTATTTGACATGGCAACGGGAATGATCTTTACTCCTCCCTTTATCGCCACCTTCATCGAGCCCTCCTTAAACGGTGCAACCTCACATTCATCCTCACCCTTGCCTCTGGTCCCCTCGGGATAGATCACGATCGAAATTCCGTTTTTCACATCCTCAATACAGTCAAGTATTATCTTAAGACCCTGCTTTATGTCCTTTCTGTCAAGGAACTTGCAGTACAAAAGCTGCATCCACCAGCCTATGACCGGAAGATTTTTGGTTTCGGTCTTTGCCACAAAGCCCGACAGCCTCTTCATTTTACCAAGCTGCCCGTACAATATGACCACATCAAAAATGCTCCTGTGATTTGACACAAAAAGCACCGCCTCATCCTTCGGAATATTTTCCTGTCCCCTTATCTCAAGCTTTATGCCCGAAAAGACACATATCACACGGAATGCCCATGCCACTATGCATAAAGAACTTATATCCCTTGCCCTTTTCGAGAAAAGACCGATCAGAAGCTCAATCCCGATAAGCGGTATAGACACGATCAAAAACACAAACAAAAACAAAAAGCATATTACAGTTCTAAACATTTACCGGCTCCTTTTTAAGTCAGGCTCTTTTTAATATCATATGTATCTCGGAGGCAAATTCACCCTTGTCTATCACAAGCTGCATATCATCCAAAAGAGGCAGGAATCTCTCACTGAAGTAATCCTTGAGCGCAGAGTTTCCGTTCTGCTCAAGACTTACGCAGAGCATCCTGTAAAGATCCATCACATCCGAACCGAATTTCCATGAGGCAAGCTCCTTAAAGCCTACCCTATCCGCCATGTATTTTATGGAGCTGTCCTGAAAAAGATGCGTATGGGTGCCGCCCGCGTGCCTGTTGTAGCAATGCTGGAAAGACGCCTCAAACACACAGCTCATCGAGAACATCGGTACCGAAAAATAGATATATTTTATATTCTGATTATCCTTAACCGCCTGCAATATCTCATCCAGATTTATTATGTGCTCAAGCACCCCTATAAAGGTGACCACATTGCATTTTGTATCCCTTATCATCTTTACTATATCCGCCGGATCAGCCTGTGTCAGGATATCAGCTTCATTCATCGCATTTGCAAATCCCACCTGTGCGCTGCTTATTTCAATACCCCTTGCATTTTCGATACCCATCTTTCTTACGGCGCTTACAAAATATCCGCTTCCGGCACCGTCATCAAGAATACTTATATCCTCCCTTTTAAGACCGTCTTTTTCAAGCTCATCAAGTAAAAATCCGGCTTTCGGAATATATATCATATCCCTTCTGTCATTATATTTCTTCCTGTCGGCTTCCGAATAATTATTCTCATAGCTGTCCGTGATATACACGGCATTTGCAAAATCATCCGTATCCTCGAACCGGCTGTTTACATGCCCGCATTTTTTGCACAGGAAGTATTCCATCCTCTGGCTGTGATAAAGAGGCTCTCCCTCAATGGGACTGTGACATATCTTGCAGACCTTCCTTTCCGGCTGCCTTAAAAGTGCGTCGGCCTGCCTTTTGGACATCTCAAGCATTTCTTTGTTTTTGGTAAAAAAGTCGTTCTTGATCTTCATTATATCCCCGACCGACTTTCCGTATTTTTTTTCCATAATGATATTAGTCTCCCGGTATTTACATGATGTCAGGGTCAAAAGGTACTTTTGACCCCAATATCATAACTATAATAAAATACGGCTTTACTTGTCAATGTCGGCGTACCGGATAACCTGATATGTATTATTCCTTACCGGCTTTAATGTTACAATTCAGCACTTGACCTATGCTGAATTGCAACACTTTAATCATTGCAAAACCCGTGATTGGCATTGACTGAAAAAATGACCGGTTTTATACTGTTTGCAGGAACCTTGTGTATTTTAATTTTTCGAGGTGGGATATGAGTGATGTCGGAGATCTCCGTATTGGGGATATACAAAAGAAAAGTGAAGCAATCAATAAAAGCGGCGGTATAAATACCGCAGGCTCGGTGTTTGATACAAAGAAGGATTCCGAATCCTCCGACTCTGTCTTTCAGACACCGGGGATGACCAGAGTTGAACAACTGACAAATAACGGTCCTATTATGTCCAACCGGTCATTTACACAAAACAGCATAGACCTCGGGCAAAAAAAGATGCCTGCTCAAAAATCCATGCAGCAAAATGCTCCCGTTCAAAAGACACAGACCAAAAAGAGCACCGGCAGTGTGAAGTCCGAGGAAAAAAACGAAGTTATACGTGCAAGGGCGGAGCTTTCCGTATTTAACGGCGAGGTAATGCAAACAGGTGTATTTACACATAAGGCAAAGGAGGTCAGCCGCCATTTTTTCAAGCAGGTTGCTTCATGGGCAGGAGATTTTAATAATGAGGGCTTTTACAGTCAGATGGGCATAAGCAATGTACTCGACTGCCTGTATGTGGATGGTATGAGTCTTAGGAACTATGTTAAGGAGCAGTATTACTATAAAGCTACCGGTAACAACGCAAAGGATCAGGAAATGCTCCAGAATTATGTGACGCTCATAGCCGCAAGAGCAGAGCATGTCATAACCCTTGCGCGTCCGAAGATCTCAGGCCGGGAGGCTTCGGTGGAATTTAAGAACCTTGAGACGGATCTTA
>JAGBOJ010000046.1 GCA_017633935.1 Lachnospiraceae bacterium
TGTCCGGGATATATGCGCTTAACACCGGTCCGCAGCTTTTACAGGCTATGGTCTGGGCATATCTTCTGAACATACTTTCCGCATATTCAGTACCGCACTCCTCGCAGAGTGCAAATTCCTTCATCGACGTATTCTCCCTGTCATAAGGAATCCTTTCCATCACGGAAAACCTCGGTCCGCAGGAAACACAGCTTATGAAGGGGTGCATATATCTTCTGTTGCCGGTATCAAAAAGCTCAGCCCTGCACCGGATACAGGTTGCGATATCCGGCGGCACTATGCTTATTCCCCCGCCGTTATCGCTTTCTTTAATATAAAATCCGCTCTTCCGCCCGTATTCAGCCAGAAATTCCTCTTCGGAAATGACTTCCTTTTTTATATGCTTCACACAGGCTTTCGGCAGGTCGCTTAAATCCCCCGTAATACAGGAAAGGCGGCTCATAAGTCCGCCCAGTTCCTCATTAGCAGCACAGGCAAGTATCATTACTGCGCCGCCGGTATTTTTTACAAATCCGTCAATGTTCAGACCTTTGCAAAGATTTGCCGTATACGGCCTGAACCCGACTCCCTGTACAAGACCTTCAAGGGTCAGTCTGACATATTCCTTTCTACTGTCCCTCATCGGCTTTCTTTTTGGCCTCCATCGCCGCCTTTGCCGCTGCTGCCTTTGCTGCCGCTTCTTTACGCTTTGCCTCTTCCGCCGCAAGCACCTCCGGTGATTTTGTATAGGTTTCATCCGGCTTTCCGTCTTTTGGCTCCTGATATCCCGGATTTACGAACAGGCATTTTTTCGGACATTTTACAGCACAGTACCCGCAGGCTATGCAGTCAAACCTGTTTATCGTCCATGTTCCCTTTATCTTATCCACACTGAGTGCATTGCTGGGACATACTCTCACACACATACCGCAGGATATACAGTCATCTATACTGATATCTATATGGCCTCTGGTCCCTTGCGGATATACGGCGGGCTCTGCGGGATAATTTTTCGTGACCGGTTTAAGAAAAAGGTTTTTAAGCGCCTGTGGCGCGTATTTCATTATTGCCATTTTGTTCTCATCTTTCCGTACAGCTTATACAGGGATCTATCGTAAGTACCAGCAGACCCACATCAGCAAGATCGGCATTTTTTAGCATTTCACAAAGAGCCGGTATATTTGCGAAGGTTGGTGTTCTTATCCTCATCCTTTCAAGGAAGGGCTTTCCTGAGCCTTTTACATAGTAGAAGGCCTCTCCTCTGGGCTGCTCCACCCTCATAAAATACTCTCCGTCCGGATTACCCTTTATCGGAACCTCAAGCTCCTTTTCGGCGGGTATCTTTCCTATGGCCTCTCTTATGAGCTTTATGGACTGGAAGAGCTCCATCATCCTTATAAAGCACCTTGCATAGCTGTCACCGTCATTGCTGACTATCGGCGCAAAAGAAAGCTCGGGGTAGGCTGCATAGCCTAAGGTCCTCATGTCCACCCTTACTCCGCTGGCTCTTGCAAAGGGTCCCACCGCTCCAAGCTCATTTACCTGCTCCTTTGTAAGGACTCCCACGCCTTTAAGTCTCGATATTACCGACCGGTCCTCAAAAAATACCGATCTGATGACTCTTAATTCATCGTCAACCTCATCAAGCGTGCGGAGGATCTCTTTAAGCTTATCCTCCGGTATATCCTTTAAGACTCCTCCGACCTTGTTTACCGAAAAAATAAGCCTGCCTCCGGCTGTAAGCTCGTGAAGATCGAGTATCCTTTCTCTTATCCTCCAGCACTGATAGAAAAGATTTTCATAGCCGAAGCCGTCCGCCAAAAGACCGAGCCAGAGCAGATGGCTGTGCATCCTTGCAAGCTCTGCCCATATGGTCCTTAAGTACTTTGCTCTTTTTGGTACTTCAACTCCGAAAATATGCTCTACTGCTTCGCAGTAGCCCATTCCGTGCTGAAAGCTGCATATTCCGCAGGTCCTTTCAGCTACATATACGAGCTGGTTAAAATCCCTCTTTCCGGCAAGGCTTTCTAAACCTCTGTGAATAAAGCCTATGGATGGCACCGCCTCCACTACCTTTTCATCCTCAACCACAAGATCTATATGTATTGGCTCGGGAAGCACGGGATGCTGCGGCCCGAAGGGTATTACACTTCTGTTTCCCATTACTCTTCTCCTCCGGTTTTTTTCGGTCCCATGGGCGTCTCCTGCCTGATGCGGTAAAGCCGGTTATTGTAATCGACGCTTATCATGCTGATCTTTACGCCGTAGAGCTCCTTCATCTCATTTTCGTAAAAAACCGCTGCCGGTATTATCTCCGTTATGCTCGGGACCTCGGTTTCGGGATCTATGACTATCCTTAAAGTATGAAGGCCGTAATTATCATAATTTGAAAATGAATAGGACAGCTCGAATTTTTCATCTATATATGAGGCATGAGCCTGTGAAAAACGGAACCCCGCTTTTTTCAGTTCAAGCGCTCTTTTTAGGAGATCCGATACCTCTGTCTTTTCAAGCACATCTTCGGGAATATTGATCTGTTCCATTATTTACCCGCCTTCTTCTTTTCCTTTACCTTTGCCTTATAATCGTCAGACCGCTTCTGAAAGAGTGCGACCGCTTTTACTATACCGTCTATGATCGCCTCCGGCCTTGCCGCACATCCCGGAACATATATGTCCACCGGGATCGTGGTATCGGCCCCGCCGAGGATATTGTAGCATTCCTTAAAGATCCCTCCGGTACAGGCGCATACTCCGACGGCTACGACCACCTTCGGGCTTGGCATCTGATCATAAAGCTGCTTTACGGTTGGTCGGTTCTGCTCATTTATTCCGCCGGTTATTAAAAATATGTCTGCCTGCATCGGGTCTCCGGTATTCATCACACCGAGCCTCTCGGCATCATATACCGGAGTGAGGCAGGCCAGCACCTCTATATCACATCCGTTGCAGCTTGAACCGTCATAATGCAGAAGCCACGGCGATCTCGTTATATTTGCCATTCTACCCGTCTCCTATCTTATAACCATCAAAACGACAAGGTTCACACCTGCCGAGAAAAATGTCACTATCCATGTTATGGTGAGCATATCCGCCCATTTCATCCTCGCATTGGTATTGTCGATCAGTATCTCGACAAAATATACTATCAGAAATACTATTACCGACACTATCAGGCTTATCCATGAGCTGTTCACGATAAACAGGCAGATGACACCCATTAAAAACACATTTTCATACCATTCGGTAATCTGGAAGAGCGCAAGATTCTTTGAGCCCATTTCCGTTGTGATACCCTTTACCAGCTCCTGGTGCATATGATGGGGGGTACTGGTATCGAACGGGGATTTCCGCATTTTTATGGTAAGAATGAACACAAACGCTATAAAGAATCCGGGAAGGAACAGGATATAACTGATATCGGTTCCTGCTATCTCCCTGACATTAAAGCTTCCCGCTGCCAGATAGAAGCCCACGCAGGTAAGAAGTACCGCCGGCTCATAAGCCATCATCTGTATAAGCTCCCTCTGTGCGCCTATGGATGAATACGGGGAGCTTGTGATAACTCCCGCAAAATACAGGAATGTGGCGGCAGTCGAAAGAACGAAAAAGCACATCAGTATATCGCTGCCCGAAAAAAACATCACTCCGGTAACGACCATCAGCACAAAATACGTGAGCAGCAGAAAGGTCTGCGCGGAATCAACCGAGATCGTTTCCTTATTAAAGAGCTTTATCACATCATAAAAGGGCTGCAGAAGCGGCGGTCCAACCCTTCGCTGCATCCTTGCGGATATCTTACGGTCTATACCTTCCAGTAATCCGCCTATAAGCGGTGCGAGCAAAATATACAGGATCGCATATATCACACCGTTATTCATAATCTCACACCTCCTATGATAAGGCTCAGCATTACCACAAGCACTGCCGCGGTAAAGAACTGGCTCGGAGCCATGAGCTTTCTCTGTCCGATCAGCTTATAAAAATAGAAATTTGACATCCAGAGAGTTTTTTCCTCTCCGAAGGAATCCACAAACTTCCTGTTATCTCCCGAATTAACCCCGTTCATATAGGACAGCACATATGTCTTTCTCATCTTGCGGCTGTAAATGAATGCCAGAAGCGGTATAGCGAATATGATGCAGATTATGACCACAAGTGTAAGGAGTATCTGCGTGGAAAGCACATCCTCATATAAGCCGAACATCTCCTCTATGAGAGGATTTACATATATGCGTGAAAGCAGGGGAAAGAGCATGCAGAGCGCTATCATGAGAACCGCATGTATCATCAGCGAGATCAGCTCGTTTTTCTTTGTAATGTCCTTATATTTGGTCTCCCTTAAGTGGCTGACGCTTATTATCTTTCCCATCCACTTCGTCCAGTAAAATGAAGTTGTTGCCGAACCGAAGCAGATAAAGAATACCATTATTATATTCCCCTCGTTTACTGACGCTTTAAGAGCCGACA
>JAGBOJ010000047.1 GCA_017633935.1 Lachnospiraceae bacterium
ATCCTTTTAAAATTATCCACGTCAATATACATGGCGTGGATCTTATCGCTTTGTCCCAAAGACAGGTAAAAATTACTAAGCCCCCTTCTGTTTGCAAGTCCTGTAAGATAATCGGTTTCGGAAAGGCTTAACTGACTGCCTTCTTTTACTTCAATATTTTCCATAAACTCTTACTTGAAACTGTCGGCGGACTTTAGCGTACTGCAGTACACCGGTACAAGCCCGCCGAAATATAAAAAACTTTATTTTGCAGAGCCCTGCTTTGCTACCGCATCCATCTTGGCCTTGATGGCCTCCTGATCACCGAGATAGAATTTCTCGACTACCTTGTCGTTATCGTCAAACTTGTATACGAGCGGGATACCTGTAGGTATGTTTACACCCGTGATCTCTTCATCGGATGCGTTGTCAAAATACTTTACAAGAGCCCTCAATGAATTTCCGTGTGCCGCGATGATGACCCTCTTTCCATCCTTGAGCTTGGGAAGGATCTCTTCCTTGTAGTAAGGCACCGCTCTTGCAATGGTATCCTTTAAGCTCTCTGTAAGAGGCATCTGATCCTTGGGCTCGTTTCTGTACTGATCCTGCTTTGCCGGATTCCTGTCATCACTTTCCTCAAGTGCGGGAGGCTGTACATCAAATGACCTTCTCCAGATCTTTACCTGATCCTCACCGTACTTTGCGGCAGTTTCGGATTTATTGAGTCCCTGCAGGGCACCGTAATGACGCTCGTTTAATTTCCAGCTCTTTATTACGGGAAGCCATTCCCTGTCCATCTCGTTTAACGCAAGTGAAAGGGTATGGATGGCCCTCCTTAAGTATGAAGTGTAGCAGAGATCGAAATCATATCCCTCCTTCTTCATAAGCTGTCCCGCAGCCTTTGCCTCCTCAATGCCCTTGGGCGAAAGATCCACATCCGTCCAGCCCGTGAATCTGTTTTCCAGATTCCATGCGCTTTCTCCGTGTCTTACAAGAACAAGTGTATACATTTTCTTTCCTTCCTTTCGTTAATATGTGTTTTTTATATTTAGTTAAAGTGTTAAATCTTCAACATTAACACCCAGTGAAGCCAGCCTTACCGCTATCGTTTTTATCTTATAATCGAGTTCCTTGTTTTCGTGTCCGCCGTTTCCCTGTTTTATCTCCTGCAGCATTGTATACTGACCGATCAGGTTATCCTTCATTCCCTCCGGTGTCATCATCAACCACCTCCTTATCCTGGGGCCAGTAGCGAATTAATTCAGCCATTTTTCCGTCAAAAAGTATTGTAGAGCATAACACGCATATTTTCAAGACAAACGTTACAATTCAGCACTTGACCAGTGCTGAATTGTAACAGACAAACATCCTTAGATAGACAGTGCCGCGGTGACTATGCACATCGAATAAACCTCTAAAGCATTGCAGCCTCTCGGAAGATAGTTTATCTGCGCATTAAGTCCGAGAAGTATCGGACCGTAGGCTTCAAAATTCCCCATTCTCTGTGCTATCTTGCTTCCGATGTTGCCCGCGTAAAGATCCGGGAATATAAAGGTATTTGCGTATCCGGCAACCTTTGAGCCGGGGCATTTTGTCCTTGCCACCCTCGGCGAAACCGCCGTATCAAACTGCAGCTCTCCCTCAATAGCCACATCCGGAAATTCCTTTTTGGCTTTTTCGGCCGCATTCCTCATCCTGTCCACATCCTCTCCCTTGCCGGAGCCCAATGTCGAATAGCTTAAAAACGCCACCTTCGGGTCAACTCCGAATGCTCTTGCACACTCCACGGTATCGCCGCAGATAGTCACGAGCTCGTCCTCAGTGGGCTTAATATTAAGAGCGCAGTCGGCCATAGCCAGCACCTCGTTTTCACCCGTAGCGGACGGCCTTACAAGTATCATGCAGGAGGAGGCTATCTTCCCGGGATGCTTTGTCTTTATTATCTGCAGAGCCGGCCTTACTATCTCGGCAGTCGAATATGTGGAGCTTACAAGCAGGCAGTCAACCTCCTTCATCTTAACGAGCATGGTCCCGAAATAATGCTCCTCAAGCATCAGAGAGCGAGCTTTTTCCATTGTCATGCCCTTATCCTTGCGCATTTCGTAGTAAAGGGAAACCATCTCATCAAATCTTTCCCAGCTCTGAGGCTCTATTATCTCGGCCCCTCTTATGTTATAGCCTGCCTCTTCAGCCGACCTCTCCACCTTTTCGGCATTTCCCAAAAGCACGGGCTTTATGAAATTACTTGCAAGCAGCCGCGATGCAGCCTCCAGTATCCTCGGGTCCGTGCCGTCGGTTAAGACTATCCTCTTGGGATTTTTCTTAAGATTTTCTATCATTGAGCCAAAACCAAACATATCTCATTCTCCTTTAACAAGTTTTTTTAATCTGTCTATATGCATTCTTTCGTATAATCTGCCGTCTATCATCAAAGCTCCCGAAGGGTCTTTTTCAAATCTGTCTATTATATCCCTTATCTTTTCTCTGGGTACCGAGCTTTTCAGCCTACAGAGCATTTCAAGCTGCATGGGGTGTATCAAAAGCTTTCCGTTAAATCCGAGCTCCAAGGTATTTACAAGGTCTTTATCAAATGCCTCTTTATCCTTTACCTCTTTGCTTATCATATCAACGGAGACCTTTTTATGCATCGCGGCATAGAGCACTATCATGCTTCTTGCATAAAGCACCGCCCTTTCATTAACGTCTATCCCAAGCGCGGCACCAAAATCCTCCGCTCCGAAGGCAAAAGCGTTTATCCTCTTATCCCCAGCATATTCCGGAAGCCTTGCCACGCCTGCCGGAGTTTCGATCAGAGCTGCCACTCTTCTGCCCTTAAGAAGCCCGTCATATTCATCAAGCACCTGTACTCCCTCAAATTTGGGGATCATAAAACCGTCAAGGCGGGTATCCCGTAAATGATCAAGCTCATGATAAAGCCTTTCGGAATTAAGTCTTACAAAAAAGCTGCGTCCGTCGTCCGGCAAAGGCAGCTCTCCGATAAGCCTTAAACCCTCTTCTTTTTCGTCTTCCTTAAGAGAATCCTCCAGATCAAAAATGATCACATCAGCATTGATAAGCCTGTCAAGACCCGAAAGAGTCTTCCTTCTTGCCGGCACAAAGATCCAGCCTTCGGGTATATTATAGGGGTAAAGCGCCAAATTCAACAGCTCCTTAAAATTTTAAAACCAATTTACCGTTTATTTTTACCGCTTTATATATTATAATATATACAAATAAGTGTCAAAAGGCACTTCAAAATATATTCAATATTTTTATTCCGAAAGGAGAGACCCTATGTTAGCTGCTTTAATACCCTTATTCGATGATAAGATGGCGGTATGCGCCTATTCCATCTTTGCACAGAGGAAGAATCTCCTGCTGCAGCCGAATTTTGCCGGAGGCAACAGATTTGACGGTGCCGGAAATGTGGTCGGTCTCGATATAGTAAACAGTATGGGACTTGACAATCTCTCGGACGACAAAGAGGTCTTTATAGAGATGAATGACATTTCGATATTTGCCGATATCGATTCCCAGTGCAAGGCTCCTCACGATAAGCTGGTACTCCTTTTGGATCAGACCATAGTTCCAAAGGACAATTATATAAACCGCGTAGCCGAATTAAAGAAGGCGGGCTACAAATTTGCGATAAGAAAGCTTCAGATAGAGCAGTTTGAAACCTATAAGCCTATCCTTTCGCAGATGGATTATATACTTTTGGATCACAGAAAGATAAAGATCGCGGTCGCAAAGGCATATTTCAGTAAGGTATATCCCAATATCAGGCTCTGCGCGGTAAATGTCGACTCCCAGGAGGACTACGAAAAGCTTAAAAAGGATGGCGGCTACGATCTCTATGAGGGAGCCTTTTTCAGACTTCCCATGGTTGCGGAGGAAAAAGAGGTCGCTCCGTTAAAGGTCAATTATATCGAGCTCTTAAATATTGTAAACGAACCCGACTACGACCTTACAAAGGCTTCGGATGTGATCCAGAGAGATACCGCTCTTGTAATCTCGCTCTTAAAGATGGTTAACAGGATGACCGTAAATTCGGGTATCAACTCCGTAAATCACGCGGCCGCGATGCTCGGTCAGAGAGAGCTTAAAAAATGGATAAATACCGCGGTCACAAAGGAGCTTTGTGCTGACCGTCCCAGCGAGATCACGAGGATGTCTCTTATCCGCGCGAAATTTGCGGAAGACCTTGCGCCCGTATTTGATAAGGCAGGACTTGCCTCAGAGCTTTTCCTTATGGGACTGTTCTCGGTACTTGACCTCATCCTTGATAAGCCGATGTCTGAGGCTCTTGAAATGGTCAAGGTTTCAAAGCAGATACAGGATGCCCTTATTTCCGGAAAGGGTGAGCTCGCTCCTATCTTAAACTTCATTCAGGAGTATGAAAATGCGTCATGGCAGGAGGTATCAAGACTTATGGTACTCTCCAACATCGATATGGATCAGGTGTACGACGCATATGTAAACGCCCTTAAATGGTACAGGGATCTGTTCAATGCTTGATCAGTTAAACAAAACCTCGCGGGTACACTCCCGCGGGGTTTAAATTTTTTATATGAGAGGAGTATTATTATGAAAAAAAAGCTTTTGTCACTCGTTTTATGTGCCGTCATGGCAATTTCGTCTGCCGCCTGCGGCTCTTCTTCGTCTTCTTCCGAAAGCGACCTTGACTACATTAAGGAAAAAGGCACGCTCATAGTCGGGATAACGGACTTTGCCCCCATGGATTATAAGGACGGAAACGATGAATGGATCGGTTTTGATGCCGATATAGCAAAAAAGGTTGCCGAAGACCTCGGTGTAAAGGTTGAATTTGTGGAGATCGACTGGGATAACAAGATTCTCGAGCTTAACAACAAGAGCATCGACTGTGTATGGAACGGCATGACACTTACCGATGAGGTAGGAAGCTCAATGGAGGTAACAAAGCCCTATTGCAATAACGCGCAGGTAGTGGTCGTTAAAAGCGATAAGGCAGATTCCGTAAAGGACATATCAGCCATTAAAGACCTTTCATTTGCGGTGGAGGCAGGCTCTGCCGGACAGTCGGCCGCCGAGGACAACGGTCTTAAATTCACGGCCCTGACCTCTCAGGCGGATACTATAATGGAGGTTGAATCCGGTACAAGCGATGCCTGCATAATCGATCTGCTTATGGCAGGTGCGATGATAGGCGAGGGGACAAGCTATGCAGACCTCACACACACGCTTGAGCTTACAGAGGAAAAATATGTGGTAGGCTGCCGCAAGGGCTCTGATCTTGCAGTATATATAAACGACGAGTTTTCAAAATTCAAATCCGACGGCTCTCTTACCGGGATCGCTGCGGATTACGGAGTACAGGAAGCCTTATGTTTTTAAGCGTTACAGGTGCCTTATTTGCAGGCTTTTTAAACACCTTAAAACTGTTTGTACTTACTCTGCTTTTCTCTCTTCCGCTGGGTCTTATCATAAGCTTCGGTTCAATGAAGAACCTGAAGCTCTTAAGATACCCCGTGAAGTTTTTTATCTGGATCATAAGGGGTACTCCCCTTATGCTCCAGCTGCTTGTGATCTATTACGGACCGGGTATAATCCTTCACGCAAACATATGGGGCTCCGGCGATAACGGACGCTTCAGTGCCGCTCTTGTGGCCTTTGTGATAAATTATGCCTGCTACTTCTCCGAGATCTTCAGGGGCGGCATACAGTCGATCCCTGTCGGACAGTATGAAGCCGGACAGGTCCTTGGAATGACAAAGCACCAGATATTTACAAAGATCATACTTCTTCAGGTAATAAAGCGCATCATTCCCCCCATCTCAAACGAGGTCATCACACTCGTAAAGGATACCTCTCTTGCCCGCGTGATCGCGGTTTACGAGGTGATATGGGAGGGACAGTCCTTTATAAAAAGCGCCGGTATCATATGGCCGCTTTTCTATACCGGGATCTTTTACCTGCTGTTTTCGGGACTCCTTACCCTTCTTTTCGGTTATATCGAAAAGAAGCTGGATTATTTTAAGATTAAGTGATCGGAGATAAAAATGTCTTTTCTTGAAGTTAAAAATATTAAGAAGAATTTCGGCAATACAGAGGTCTTAAAGGATATCAGCTTTGATATGGACAAGGGACAGGTCGTTTCAGTGATAGGCTCTTCGGGAAGCGGTAAGACCACATTGCTCAGGTGCCTTAATTTCCTTGAAACTCCCGACTCCGGAAGCATAAGGATAAAGGACGAGCTGTTATTTGACTCTTCCGTTAACACAGCACTTTCCGAAAAGGAGATAAGAAAAAAGAGGCTGCATTTCGGACTTGTCTTTCAGTCCTTCAACCTCTTTCCGCAATATACCGCTATTGATAATATCTGTCTTGCCCCGTCCCTGCTTTCAAAGGAGGACCCCTCCATTGACGCGTCCGCGATAAGAGACAGGGCTTATGAGCTTTTAATCCAGATGGGTCTTTCAAACCGTGTCGATAACTACCCCCACGAGCTTTCGGGAGGACAACAGCAGCGTGTGGCGATCGCAAGAGCGCTTGCCTTAAATCCCGATATCCTGTGTTTTGACGAACCCACCTCCGCCTTAAATCCCGAGCTTACCGGTGAGGTCTTAAAAGTCATCCGTGAGCTTGCCGATAAAAAGACCACCATGATCATAGTGACTCACGAAATGTCCTTTGCAAGGGATGTATCCGACATTGCCATTTTCATGGATAAGGGCGTCATAGTCGAGCAGGGTCCTTCAAAAGAGATCATCGACAGTCCCCGCCTTGAACGCACAAAGCAGTTTTTAGCTTATTACAGATAGGATTATTCCCTAAATATCATCCTTATATCATCCTTCACCCGCATCATCCTTTGTGCCGCGGTCTTTACGCTTTTTGTGGTAATAGAATTTCTTCCGGTCCCTGCTTCCCTTTTGCTCTTTGTTATTTTTACCGCCCTGCTTCTTTTCACCGGTCTGCCCGTTATTATTGTTATTTTCCTTTCCGCCCTTCTGCTTTATATTATTATTCTTCTTCTCGTTCTTATTTTCCTTTACATCCTTTGAGCCGCCGTTATTTTTACGGTTATCCCTGACGGCGCCGGACTTATCCTTACCCTGTCTGTCCTGATTCTGCCTTTCCTGATTATGTCTGTTCTTCTGCTCCTGCTTTTCCTCCGCCCTGTTCTTTTCCTCTTTCTTTTTTAAGACAGCCTGCCTCTCCTCCTCGGGCAGCTCTCTCGTGGATGAGGGAACAGACCACTTCATATGCAGATAATCAAGAAAGGTCTTCCACTCGGGCGGATAATCATTTGCTCCCTTGCATTCCAGCTTAAGCGCGATGTTATTTATCTCAAGCTTCCATGTATCACCCTTGTCAAAATCACTCTTTGAAAATGTCTTTCCGTTCCAGTTATCAATCCTTAAGGCTTTCAGGTCCTTCATAAATTCTTCAAGCTTTGCATTGTCAAATTTTACTTCGCCGTATTTTAAATCCACGCTCCATGTAAGATAAAGGTCGTTTGAGTCCTTTATCATCACATGATACCCCTCGGAAAACAGCCCGTAGGTGTTCCCCCAGCAAAAATCGAATATCACGTTTTCTTCTTTTGTATCTGCCATTATATCCTCCAATGTCTTTTATGTTTTCGATCCGGTCCCGTCCTGTATGCTTTTTAGTATTAGAAGACCGCCTCGTTCATGCTGCCCGTCCTGTAACCGCTTAAATCCGCAGTCACATACATAAAACCTGCATTTTTAAGCTCTTTTGTTATCCTTGATCTTGTCTCTTCTTTAGTAAGCCTTTCTATATCCTCTCTCAGCACCTCAATCCGCGCCATATCCTTATGAAGTCTTACCCTTACCTGCTTAAATCCGAGATCCCTTATAAAATCTTCAGCCCTTTCCACCATCTTAAGCTTTTCATGCGTTATCTCCTCCCCATATACAAATCTTGAGGCAAGACACGCATAGGACGGCTTATCCCATGTAGGAAGCCCAAGCTCCCGTGATGCCTCCCTTATATCGCTTTTTGTAAAGCCGCACTCCCTTAACGGGCTTTTTATCTTAAGCTCCTCTATTGCCCTTAAGCCGGGTCTGTAGTCGCCCTCATCATCGAGATTTGACCCTTCGACAACCTCATTATATCCGGCTTCCTTTGAAGCCTTAAGCATATTTGAAAAAAGGAAACGCTTGCAGATATAGCAGCGGTCCTTCGGATTATTTTTAAACCCTTCGATCTTAAGCTCGTCTGCTTCCAATATTATCTGACGGATATCATATTTTAAGCAGAATTCCTTTGCTTCCTTTAATTCCCTTTCGGGAACGGAATGGATCTTTGCGGTGACCGCGGCAGTCTTTGAACCCAATGCCTCCTTTGATACATACATTAAAAAAGCCGAGTCCACGCCCCCGGAAAAGGCCACGGCGACACTTCCCTGCTTCCTTAAGTATTCCTTAAGCCCCTCATATTTATTTAATACTTCTTCCCTCATCAATTTCCCCTGTTATCCGGCTCTTATTATTGTCCTTATTTTCTCCCGTTTCTTATTTTTCTTCCTTTATCAGGTACCTTACAGCCTCTACCGCCACGGATATCGCAGACTCGGTATCATGTACCACGGGATTTGAAAGTCCTGCTGCCTCCCTTTCCTGATTTGCCATGACTAAAAGGACTGTTCCGACCTTCACCCTAAGATAACCCCCTACTATGAAAAGCGCCGCCGACTCCATTTCCGAGGCAAGCGCTCCCATTTTCTTCCATGCCTCCCATTTATCCTTAAGCTCGTACCCCACAGGCATAGCCTCTGGCTCATGCTGTCCGTAAAAGGAATCCTTGCACTGCACCACACCGGTATGACAGGGAAGCTTTAATTTATCCGCCGCTTTTACAAGAGCGTTTGTGACATCAAGATCGGCGACTGCCGGAAATTCTATCGGTGCATATTCCCTGCTTGTTCCCTCCATCCTTACCGCTGCGGTGGCAATTACCACATCCCCGCTCTTTACCTCTGTCTGCATCCCGCCGCAGGTACCTACCCTGATAAAGACCTCCGCCCCGCAGTTTTTAAGCTCCTGCATGGCTATTGCCGCAGAGGGTCCTCCTATCCCGGTGCTGCACACGCTTACCGTTTCTCCGTCAAGCGTTCCCGTATAGGTCATATACTCCCTGTTATCGGCTACAAGGTGCGGCTTTTCAAAGTGCGCTGCTATCTTTTCGCATCTTTTCGGATCTCCCGGGAGGATAACATATTTTCCGATCTCTCCCTTTGCCACTCCTATATGGTATTGTCTGTTTTCATCCTCCGAATATTTCATAGCTTAAAAATAGTCTCCGCTCACTCTTGTAAATTTGACAGCCTTATAGTCCTTATCGTAGAAGGCCGAAAATTTCGCCGCCTGATTCCACATAGGTATCGTAAGCGACTTTACACTCGTGTATCCCTTTGCTCCGGGCTTTATATTGCTTAAATCCACATATACGGCATTATCGGGGATGTAGAGCTTTTCGGTGGTCTTCTTTTTGGCATTCGGATCGAATTTACTGATATCGTTTGTGGGCATCTTGTATCTGTTGCCGCCCCCGTTTCCGTTGTCGTCCTGAAGAGCCTTCGCGGGATCAAGATCATCCCAAACACCGTTAAACACCTCTTTTGCCGTGCCCAGAACATTTCCCTTGTTGTCATACACCTTGGATTTTCCGGTAAGAAGATCAAGCACATATGAAGCATTCATCGTATTAAGCTGATGCTTTGTATATTTTCCGACCTTCCACGGCACTCCCTTTGATTTTGTCGTGGCATTCCTTGCCTCTAATGCCGAATCCCCCTGCTTTGGCACCTGAATATGATTGCTGAAGGTACTCGGGTAGGGATATTCACTCATCACTGTCGTATTTTCAGCCGCTGTTGCCGGTACTGACAGCATTAGAGCCGTAAGAAAGGAGACTGTCAAAAACGTCATAAGTCTTTTTTTATTTTTAATCATTCTTCTTTCGCCTTTCACTGCCTATATGCTCCTCGTTCTGTCCGGTCAGGTTAACGCTTTTTTCCATATAATCATCCGCACCTATCGCCCTGTGAACCGGCTTCATCGTTGTCCTTGAGGCAAGTCCGGTTATGACTGCCACGATTATTCCCGCAAAGATCGCGACATCGGTCCCGGAAAGCATTGACACGAGTATAAATGGTATCAGAAACGACAGCAGCAGGAGCAGGATGAACTTACCCACGCTTATGGGCAGATCCCCGATGAATTTTCCTGTCTGACCGTTCATCGCAAAGGTCCAGCTTTTATCATTCCAGCCTGTCGTAAGGAGGTATGCCGGAAACAGAGCGTATTCGGTAGCCTGAAATTCCACATCCACCTGTACCCTGTCCTCGTCTACCTTCTCATGCTTTATGGTAGCCCTGGTTTTCTGCTTTATGGTGCCTTCCACCCTCTTTTTTGCTCTTTCCCTGTCATCTTTTTCGTCCACATCAAAACGCTCCGCCAAAAAACCCGGAAGATAAGACATCGAAAAGCTTTTTAAGGACTTGAAATCATAGGGCTCGATCGAATCCATAAGGTTATCTGCCATTCTCTTTGAGGCATCTGCCGGCACCCTGTCAAACGACATATTTCCCTGACGGTAGGCCTTATATTTTTCAGTCACCTCATAATCACCCTCATCGTGGCTGTCCTCGGCATAATACGTGCCTTCTATATCAGCCCTGCCCTTAAAGAGCCAGAACGGAATGTAGACTCCCTGTATCTCCTGCACATGATTGTCGTTTATAAAGGATTTCGGAAGCAGAAGCTTTTTGAATCCCTTTTTGTAATACTCCTCGTATGACTTAACCGCCTGATCCTTTGTGACGGAAAACGGTATGAGCAGATCCGGTCTTATACTTCCGGCAAACTGTGCGGTGGCTATGGTATTATTTCCGCAATACGGACACACCATTACAGCGGTGTTTAAGTCAGCCATAAGCTCTGCGCCGCAGGTGGAGCAGGAATAGGTCTTCCACTCTTCATCCGTGCTCTTTGCCTCACTTTGAGATTCCTTTCCGCCAAAGCTCTCCTCTATCTCCTCGACGGTGAATTCCGAATCGCAGTGATCGCATTTAAGCTTTCCTATCGTCGGATCAAATCTTAACGGTGCCCCGCAGTTAAGGCAGTTATAGGCAAGCGCCTCATTTGTTTTATCAGCCATTTTTTTCTCCCTCTTTATCTTCTTATTATAATGTTCTCTGTATAAGTTCCTCACACAATTAAGCATCCAGCTTCTCGGAGGCTTTTTCAAGCAGCTCTGTTATCTGAAGATGCTGCGGGCATACGGACTCGCACTGTCCGCACTTTACACACGCAGATGCCCTTGCTGTCCTCCCCGAGCTTACAAGTCCGTTATAAAACGCCTTGGGTCTGAACTCCTCATTATAAAGCTTCATTGTATTTACAGCCTTGAACACATCCGGTATGGATATCTTCATCGGGCATCCGTCCGTACAGTATCTGCATGCCGTACAGCCGATCAGATCAACATTGAGCATTATATCACGCACTTCAAACAGGAGCTTCTTTTCCTCCTCGCTTAAGGGTTCAAAATTCTTAAAGGTCTTTAAGTTGTCCTTCATCTGCTCCCTGCTGCTCATACCCGAAAGTATGGTCATTACTCCGGGAAGAGATGCCACAAATCTGAAAGCCCAGCTCGCCGTGCTGTCATCGGGACGCATTTCCTTAAGCCTGTCCGTAAGCACGGGGGTGAGATTTGCCAGAGATCCGCCCTTTACGGGCTCCATAATGATCATCGGGATATTTCTCTTTAATAATATATCGTACAGTTTTCCGGATTGAACCACCGGATTTTCCCAGTCGGCGTAATTTAGCTGTATCTGTACAAATTCCGTCTCGGGATGCTCGTCCAATACCCTTTCAAGCAGAGCCGGCGAACCGTGGAAGGAAAAGCCGAAATGCTTTATCTTCCCCTCCTCCTTCTTTTTTAATCCCCAGTTGAAGCAGTCGAACCTTTCGTATTTTTCGATGTTCCCCTCTTCTATGGAATGCAGGAGATAAAAATCAAAGTAGTCCAGTCCCGACCTTTGGAGCTGTTCGTTAAAAAGCCTGTCGGGGTCACCTGGCGCTTTTAATTCCCAGCCCGGAAGCTTCGTGGCGACCATGAAGCTCTCTCTTTTATGACGCTTTGTGAGTGCCTCTTTTACGACCACTTCAGACTTTCCGCTGTGATACACATAAGCGGTATCGAAGTAATTAAGTCCCGCCGCAAGATATTCGTCCACCATCTTAAAGACCTGATCCATATCGATAACTTCATTCTCATTAGGCAGTCTCATAAGTCCGAAGCCCAGCTTCGGCATCGCGTTAACATCGATCATATTCCTTCTCCTTTATGCATAATAACCCCACAGTTAAAAAAACATATATAGTTATTATCATATTTCAGAGGGATTAAATCAAGCATTTTTAAATGTTTAAATCCATATTATATTGGCATTAATGCCAGTAATGGCTATGGTCCATAAAATAAAAGTGTTTTTGGCTAAAAGCGTTTGATGTCGCCAAAAACACTTTTATTTTATGAACCCCGAAGCGTTTGGCAATCACTAAAAAGCTAAAGTTATAAGTCCGCATATTCTAATGGACTTATGTCACATCTGGCAGGAGAAGCATTACGGTTCCTTGCCTAAATAACCTCGGAGGTTGAAAAAATAATGGTATTTTTGCCGCAAAATATGCCAGTGGCATATTTTGAATGGCGTTTATCCGCGCTGAGCGCGGATGCCATCGTCCATCAAACGCTTTTAGGCAAAAATACCATTATTTTTGAAATCCACACAGCTTACTCATGGCAAGGAACAGGAACAGAGATCAAGCCCCAAAAAAGCCCACAGGATATGGAAGCCACATCCTATGGGCAATAAGGGCGGGAGGGGGAGAGTTTTTCTAAGAGGTTCCCGCCCTGCGAAAATTGGAATAGTAATCTTTAAGTCA
>JAGBOJ010000048.1 GCA_017633935.1 Lachnospiraceae bacterium
ACTTGCCGCGATGGTTTTGACCTCAAACCACGGGTGATCCTCAAGAAGCGAGATGAACCTTTGTCCGACCATTCCCGTTCCGCCTAAAATCCCGACTTTTAATTTTTCCATAATATATCCCCTCCTGCTAATATAAACTTATGGCGGTGTCAAAAGGTGCTTTAGCAACTTTTTGATACAATATATAGCAATCGTGCTTGCACGAAGTGCTTTTGACACCGATACTTAAACATCACTTCCCGGCTGCGTCTTTATCCAGATAACTCTTATAATATTCAAGTATCCTTTGCATACCTTCATGCCCGGGGGCACCGTAGGTAAGCCTTTTTTCCACACAGGTCTTTAACGATATCGCCTCGTATATATCCTCGTCAAAAATGTCGCTCTCTGCCCTGAATTCTTCAAGTGTAAGCTCATCAAGTGCTTTTTCGTTTGATATTCCGTAAAGCACAAGCCTGCCGACTATGGAATGGGCATCCCTGAAGGGAACTCCCTTCTTTACAAGATAATCGGCGGCATCGGTGGCATTTGTAAACCCTTTTCTGGCGCTTTTTTCCATAACCGCCTTATTAAAGGTCATAGTCTTAAGCATTCCGTTAAACTGGGTCAGGCAGTCAAGTACCGTATCAAAGGCATCAAAGGATGTTTCCTTATCCTCCTGCATATCCTTGTCATAGGCAAGAGGTATTCCCTTCATCGTTGTAAGTATCGACATCAGCGCGCCGTAAACCCTTCCCGTCTTTCCTCTTACAAGCTCGGCTATATCGGGATTTTTCTTCTGCGGCATTATCGATGAACCCGTCGAATACCTGTCGTCTATCTCTATAAACCCGTATTCGTTGGAATTCCAGATGATGACCTCCTCCGAAAACCTTGAAAGATGCATCATTATCGTTGAGAGCGCCGATAAAAACTCGATCAGATAATCCCTGTCGGATACACTGTCCATGGAATTCCTTGTAGGTCCGCCTTCAAATAAAAGGAGGTCCGCGGTGTACTGCCTGTCAAGCCCGTAGGTAGTGCCCGCAAGAGCCCCGCTTCCGAGCGGGCAGGTATTCATTCTCTTATAAATATCCGCAAGCCTGTCCCTGTCGCGTAAAAACATTTCAAAATACGCTCCCATATGATGGGCTAAGGTCACGGGCTGCGCCTTCTGAAGATGGGTGAAGCCCGGCATATAGGTGTCAAGGTTTTCACTCATTATATCGTACAGGCTTTTTTGCAGTTCATATAAAGCCCTGTCGGTCAGCTTTATCCGGTTTCTTACATAAAGCTTCATATCAAGCGCCACCTGATCGTTACGGCTTCTTCCGGTATGAAGCTTTTTACCGGCATCACCGATCCTTTCGGTCAGGACGCTTTCGACAAAGCTGTGGATATCCTCATATTCCGCGGTGATCTTTAAGCTTCCGTTATCAAGGTCCTCGCGTATCTTCTTTAAGCCCCCGATTATAAGATCCGCGCTCTCACTGTCTATTATGCCCTGCTTTTTTAACATTTCGGCATGGGCAACGGAGCCCGTTATATCCTCTTTATACATACGGCTGTCAAAACCTATCGAGGCATTGAACGCATATGCCGAATCATCGGTTTTTTCATTAAATCTGCCGCCCCAGAGCTGTGCCATATCTATTCACCTCTTATATTTATGATGTTGGGGTCAAAAGTACCTTTTGCCCCCAACATCATATTTTATTAAGGATCACTCACCCTTTATCACAAGGTTTGCACTCAGCATTATCGCATTTCCTATGCAGACCGGGATGAAAAAGCCCGTAAGCGCCCCCACGACCGTAAGAGCCATAGCCAACAGTATGCAGACAAACGAGGGCGAGCCGGCAAGTGCTATTCCCATCACAACCTCTATCACTATTATCACGATAAGTATCGGTACTGCAACATCCGTGAGCATAAGTGATGAAATAAAGGTCGCCGCTATCAGCAGGATAAGGAAGATGAGGCTCATCGTAGCCCTCGGAACCACTCCGAATAACAGGCTGTCGGTAGCCCTCCTGTTCCTTTCCTCTCTTTTTATGGAGCCGTCCCTGTTTCTGTGCTCGGGTCTGTTTGGCGTTCCGTTATTTACTGCCCTGTCACCGGCGGATGCTCTTTTATCCGAGGCTCTTCTTTCCATCGCCTTATTACCGGTATCAGGATGAGATGTCTGATTTACTGGTGTCTGATTTACCGGTGTCTGCTGAACCGTTGCGGATGCATTTTTTGGCATACCCGCATTTACTGCCATTCCCGGAGTCACGCCCATGCTCTGTGTTCCTGCGGGCATCGCCGTATTTAGCGTACCGTGCGGAAGCCTGTTCTCTCCGACAGACCCTCTTTGCATCATTCCGGTATTATCGGGCATGGTCCTTCCGGGTACATTCTGCTTTTGAGGCTGTGTTGGCTTTAAGCCGCGCTGCTTCTTTGCGGCAAGCTTTGCTTCCTTCTCGGCCGCCTTCTTTTCCTTTAACAATTCTCTGGCGGATTTCTTTTCCTGATGGGCACCAGTGTCTGCTGCTCTTCTCATATCCGCAGAGCCTCTTTCATTCCTCTGCATACTGCGTCCCTGAGGTCTTAAGCTGCGGTTATCCATCCTCGGGGCTCTTTCAAGTACATCCGCCTTTTCGGGATCAAACATCACCGGCATGGAAGTTCTTGCTATCGGCTTCTGGTTGCTCAGTATGGGCGGAGCTTTATATATATTCCTTTCGTAAATCGGAGTATTATCCGTATTTACCGGCCGCTTTTCAAAGAGATCGTCAAATCTCGGTATCTCGGTTGCGGTACTGATCTCGGGCTCTTCAATAAATGTTTCCGCAGGTCCGGCTTTCTGATCTGCAAAAAACTCCGTCATAGGCATTGAAGGCACAGGATTTTCCGATATTTCCGGCTTTATAGCCGGAGCAGGCGCGATAAACGGTGCGGGATCTGCCATTGGTACCGAATCTGCAACCGGTGCGGACTCTGTCACTGATACAGGTTCTGCAGCAGGTGCTCTTTGTGCAGTCTCCGCAGTCCCGATAACAGGCGCGGGATCTGTGACCGATACCGTTTCTGCAGCCGGTATTGATTTCGTTGCCGGTGCCGGTTTAGTCTCTGCCACAGATTCTTTAACAGGTTCAGGCTCCGCAGCTGCCGGCCCTTTGACCGGTGCGGATTCCGTAACAGGTGCGGGTTCTGTGACAGGCACAGGTTCTTTAACTGCCGCAGGCTCCGTAACAGGCGCAGGCTCTTTTACTGCCGCAGGCTCCGTAACAGGCGCAGGCTCTTTGACTGCTGCTATCTCCATAGCCGATGCAGGTCCTGTGACACGTGCGGCATCTGCCTTTAAGGGCGTGCTCTGCTCTGCCTGCGGTTCTGCTTCCATTGCAGGAACATCAATAGTGACCGTATGTTGAACCGGAGCTGTCTGTACTGTACGGGATGCTGAATTTGCATGCTGTCCCGGAACATTTATATATACATCACTTTCAGCTTTAATATCCGTATTGCCCTCAGGTACCGCGGTTTTTTTCTTTATACCGAAAAGCCCGCCGCCCTTTTCTTTCACCTTGGGCTGCTTTACAGGCTTTTCCTTTACAGGTTTTTCCTTAACGGGCTTTTCTTTTACAGGCTTTTCTTTTACAGGCTTAGGCTCCTTGGGGGGCTTTTCTTTTTTCATAAACTGCATTCCTCCGGAGCCCCTCATTGAACCAAGTCCCGTATTTGTCGATGACCCTCTGCTTAATGAAGGCTTTGAATTTCTGTCATCCACTGGCTTTCCCCTTAACTTTTATTGTTCTTATTTTTTTATCATTTTATGATGTAATGGTCAAAAGCACTTCGTGCTGTTTTTGGATGCAATATATAGTTATTTTGTGCAAGCACAATAACTATATATTGCATCCAAAAGGTGCTAAAGCACCTTTTGACCCTGACATAATGATGTCTTCTAATATTTTCAAATGCCGAAGAATATTGAATTCCCTCAACATTCTCCGGCATTCTCATACGTCCGTTAATCCGGTAAAACCGGCAGTCAGTCAACCCCTGCTTACATAACGGGACATATATGTCATAATGCCGATAGAGTGACTCGAACACTCGACCCACGCATTACGAATGCGTTGCTCTACCAACTGAGCCATATCGGCGTGCGAATGATATTATAGCATAAAATTTATTTTTTTCAATCCCTTATTTATTATGGACATCAAGCTGGGGAAAGGGTATCTCAATCCCCGCCTCATCAAACCTTTCCTTTACCTTTTCGTTGATCGCCCACGTGGTCCTTAAATAATCAATATAGGTGTCGGAATAAACAGTTGCCCGCGCACCGATAACCAGTGAAAAATCACCCATTTCCTTTAAATAGGTTTCTATCGGGGTAGGTCCGTTTGCGTCAACTCTTTCCTCGCCCCTTAAAACCTCCTCAATTATCTCCCTTGCCCTGCTCACGCTGTCCGAATAAGAGATATTAAAGGTCATTATAAGGCGTCTTTCGGTAACTCTTGAATAATTTACTATATTGCTGTTTGAAAGCGCACCGTTGGGGATACATACCTCAAAATTATTGTCGGTCAGGATATGTGTGTAAAAGATCGTAACCGACTGGACCGTTCCGCACATTCCGGTATCCTTTTCCTCTATATAATCCCCTGCCTCAAAGGGCTTTAAGATAAGCAGCAGCATGCCGCCTGCCACGTTTGAAATAGTACCCTGAAGCGCAAGTCCCAGCGTTACTCCAAAGGAGCCTAAAATGGCCACCGCCGAGGTCGCGCTTACGCCGAAGGCTACCAATATCGTCATGATCAGGAAAAAATAGAGAGTAAAGCTCATAAAGGTATCCAAAAAGGTTATTGCCGTCTTTCCGGTTCCCGCCTTTTCCAGAGCTTTTTTTAATGCCTTGCTCAAAAGCTGAATTATCTTCCTGCAGATCATGAAAACGACTACGGCGATGACGACCTTTAAGCCGAACCTTAAGGCCTTTTCGGGAAGCTGTGACAGATATTCCTTAAGTATACCCGGATCCTCCTGAATCTGTTCCGATATCTCATTGATATCCTGAAGATGATTTACCGATATTAAATTTTCACTGATATCCATATTCAGGCCGGTCATTTTGTAAGTTTAAACAAAGCCACACTCATCGGAGCTACCCTGACTCTTATCGAATCCTCCCGTGTGTCACATTCATCCTTTTTGGATGCTATGGGCTTTGCGTTTATAAACCCGAAGCCGCCGTATTTTTCGTCATCGGAGTTAAATATCTCCGTATATCTGCCTTCCGCCGGGACACCGATCTTATACTCCTTTCGCGGAATGCTCAGGAAATTTACAAGGCAGACGAGTACATCCTTTTTATCGGATGAATGCCTTGCAAAGACCAGTATATTCTCATTTGCCGAGATATTGTTTATCCATTCAAAGCCTTCATGCTCGTCATCAAGCTCGTAGAGCGGCTTTTCGCTTCTGTAGAGCTTTAGCAGATCACTAATATACCCCGAGTATATGCCGTCGATATTTTCTTTAAGACTCTCTCCCGGATATATGAGCTTCTTTCCGGGATGGAACATAAAAAACGCCATCAGTGCCCGAAGGTTTGAAAATTTTTCATCCTCATCCCCCGGCATCATATCAAACAGGGTCTTTCTGCCCTGCATGGCAAAGGACTGCGCAAGGGGCATGATGAAGCTTTCGTTATACTGATAGATCATGGGGAAGCACACCTCATTGTAATGACTCGAACGGCTCAAAGGCTCGTATCTTAAGTACCCGAGCACATCCCTGCACCATCCCGTGTTCAGCTTGAAGGAAAAGCCAAGGCCCCCCTCATCCGTACCCTTCGTCACATCAGGATAGGTCGACTCGTCATCCGCGATAACGAGCACATCCGATGAAAACTTTTTCATGACGGAATTTAAATGCTTAAAGAATTCAAGGCTTTCAAGATTTTCATTTCCACCGTACATATTGGGTGTCCACTGACCTGCCGCCTTTCCGTAGTCAAGATAGAGCATCCTTGCGGTATCGTTTACCTTAAGCCCGTCGGCATGATATACGCTCACCCAGAAAAGGGCGTTTGCGATAAGGAAATTCTTTACCTCATTCCTTCCGGTATTAAAGTATTTATCCGATGATCCAGGACAGGTGCTTCTTCTTTCGTCCCCATCCTCATAAAGACAGGTGCCGTCGAATCTTGCAAGTCCCCCTTCATATTCCGGAAATTTCGAGCAGTCCCAGCTTAATATGACTCCGAGCTTTTTCTTATGAAGCTCATTTATCACCGTCATAAGGTTCTCGCCGCTTATATTGGGCGCGGGGGCATAAAGTGAATTCCCTCCGGGGAGAACATCATTTATGAGCACATGCGTATAGCCGCCCTGTGTCGCCCTGTCGCTTATTTCCTTTGCAAGCTTTTTGGGTGCGGTTATGCCTGAGCCAAGGTGATCCAAAGCCGTTTCAAATATGGATACGGGAGCCTTTTTATTCTGATATTCGCCCCTCTTTTCTATCCACTCATCATCCGTAAAAGCAAAGCCCGAAAGGTCTGATACTATTGAAGCCCCGTCGGCTGTGTCCTCGGCTTCAAAGGCATAGGGATCGGCCTTTTTGATGCAGATACCGTTCTTCATACGGATTTCAAACTTATATTTATCCTTTGCCTTGACACCGGGAATGAAAAGCTCAAAAATACCCGACTCCCAGAGCCTTTCCATCTGGTGTATCCTTCCGTCCCAGTTGTTGAAATCGCCTACAACGCTGACTCTTAACGCATTGGGTGCCCATACCGCAAAATGTACGCCGTCCACTCCCGAAAGCCGCATAAGATCGGCTCCGAACATATCATAGGCCCTGTAGTGAATGCCTGAGTTGAATTTCTGCACATCCCTTTTATTTATCACGCCCGGAAAGCTGTAGGGATCGTGTTCCGTTTTTGTATTGCCTTCCTTATCCGTTATTATAAAGCAGTATTCAAAGGGCTCGCGGTTTTTTACAAGCAGCGCAAAATAGCCCTCTTCATCGGCAAGCTCCATCTCTGTCGCCTTATCTTCATCCTTGAATTTAATGGCAACCTTTGCGGCATCGGGTCTGTAGGCGGTCACAAGAGTCTGGCCTCCCCTTACCGGATGAGCTCCCAGCACCGCCTTCGGGTGATCCTCCTCCGAATAGGTCACCGCTTCGATCTCCGCCCAGTCCATGAGATTATACAGCTTCTTCGACATTGACATTTTTCAAGTTCTCCCTTCAAATTTGTGCAAATGACTTATTATTTATTTTATGATGTTAAGGTCAAAAGGTGCTTTAGCACCTTTTGGATACAATATATAGCGATCGCGCTTGTGCGAAATCGCTATATATTGTATCCGAAAACAGTACAAAGTGCTTTTGACCCTGACATCATTATATCATATAAACTATATCCTGCTATATTCCTCGATTCTCTTAAGGCTTCCGGCGGGATGAAATGTGCCAAAGGGCACATTTCATTATATCCTGTGAATGAACAGTCCCGACCTGAGCTTCGGCTCAAACCATGTGGATTTCGGCGGCATAAGCCTGCCGGCATCGGCTACGGCAAACAGCTCTTCAATGGATGTGGGGTACATTGCAAAGGCGACCTCTGCATCCCCTGCATCAACCATGCGCTTCAGCTCACCAAGTCCGCGTATCCCTCCGATAAAATCTATCCTTTCATCGGTCTTGGGATCCTCTATATTTAAGACAGGCGCAAGAAGCTCATTCTGGAGTATCGACACATCAAGACTCTCTACCGCATCATCCCCGGGAACACTTCCCTTAAATGTCAGCTTATACCATTTTCCGCTTATATACATACCGATACAGCCCTTCTTTTCCGGTCTGTATCCGGCATCTCCCATATCCTCGATATTAAATTTCTTTCTGAGCCTGTCAAAAAACCTTTCCTCGGAAAGACCGTTCAAATCGGATATGACCCTGTTATAATCATAGATCTTAAGCTCATCGTCTGGAAAAAGCACTGAGAGAAAATAGTTATAATCGGCATTTTGATCATAGGAATCCACCGCTTCGGCCTTCCTTTTCTGACATACCTTTACCGCAGAGGCACAGCGGTGATGTCCGTCTGCGATGTAAATACTGTCAATGCCCGAAAAAGCGCCTCGTATCGTATCTATATCCATCTCGTCGTCTATGATAAATACCCTGTGCCTGATGCCGTCCGAAGACTTAAAATCGTATTCCGGCTCCTTCTCTTCCTTGATCCTTGAAACGATCCTTGATATCACCTCGTTTTTTCTGTAGGCAAGAAAGATCGGCCCGGTCTGTGCCGAGCAGGCAGACACATGCTCTATCCTGTCTTTTTCCTTATCGGCTCTTGTGTTTTCGTGCTTTTTTATAATGCCGTTTAAGTAGTCTGCGGCAGACGATACTGCGGTGATCCCGGTCTGCACCCGCCCGTCCATGGTAAGCTCGTAAATATAGTAGCAGGGCCTGTCATCGCTTATAAAGTCCCCGTTCTGTATCATTTCGTTCAAGAGCTTGGCTGCTCTTTCATACACTTTTTTGTCATTAAAGGCAACGGATTCATCAAAACCCGTTTCCGCCCTGTCAATCCTTAAAAAAGAAAGCGGCTCCCTTTCGATCTCAGCCTTCGCCTCAGCCCTGCTTACCACATCGTAAGGCAGGGCTGCGATGCTTTCCGCCTTGCTCCTTTCGGGTCTTACCGCTTTAAATGGTCTGATATCAGCCATAGTTTATTTTATCACCCTTACCCTGTAAACTCCTTCTACCGTAGAAAGTTTATCCACTATATCCTTATCCACGGCAGAATCCGTATCCAGCATGGTAACGGCATTGTCTCCCTTTGATTTGTTGTTCATCTCAGAGATATTGATGCCCTTATCACCCATGAATGCGGAAAACTTCGTTATCATATTTGCCACGTTCTTATGGAATATTATTATCCTTGAGGCCTTCTCGCAGACTCCCATATTTATGGCGGGGAAATTAACGGAATTCTTTATATTTCCGTTTTCCATATAATCCGTAAGCTCATTTACCGCCATGACCGCACAGTTATCCTCGCTCTCCTCCGTGGAGGCTCCGAGGTGGGGTATTATGATGCAGCCCTCCTTTCCGATGGTCGTCGGATTGGGAAAATCGCACACATATTTCTTAAGCTTGCCGACCTTTAACGCCTCGACCACGGCTGCTTCGTCCACAAGCAGATCCCTTGCGAGATTTATGATTATAGCGCTGTTTTTCATAAGCTTTATGGCATCGGCATTTATCATATGCTTTGTGGAATCAAGTAAAGGCACATGGATGGTTATATAGTCGCAGTTAGCGTATATTTCCGACACATCCTTTACGTGGCGCACCGAGCGTGAAAGCTTCCATGCCGCATCGATCGAGATATAGGGATCGTAGCCGTACACCTCCATACCGAGATTTACCGCGGTATTGGCTACCTGTATACCTATGGCACCGAGACCTATGACACCGAGCTTTTTACCCGATATCTCGCTTCCCGCATAGGCTTTTTTCTGCTTCTCGGCAAGCTTTGCCACATCCTCTACGCCTTCCTGTCCATTAACCCAGTTTATACCGCCGACTATATCACGGCTTGCAAGCAGCATTGCCGCTATCACTAGCTCCTTTACACCGTTTGCGTTGGCTCCGGGCGTATTAAATACAACAATACCCTTTTCGGCACATTTATCAAGCGGGATATTATTTACTCCGGCTCCTGCCCTTGCTATGGCAAGCAGGCTTTCCGGAAACTCCATGTCATGCATGGCAGCCGAGCGCACCAGCACACAGTCGGCATCCTTAAAATCATCGCAGGCTATGAAATTTTCATTAAACTCATCAAGACCGATCTTTGCTATGTTATTGAGACAATTATACTTAAACATCAATTTTCCCCTTAATTATTCTTTTCAAAATCACTCATGAACTGAACCAGCTTTTCAACGCCCTCCTTAGGCATGGCATTATAGATGGAAGCCCTCATGCCTCCTACGCTGCGGTGTCCCTTGAGGTTTACAAAGCCTTTTTCTTCCGCCTCTTTTATAAATCTGGCATTCAGCTCATCATCTCCCGTTACAAAAGGCACATTCATAAGTGACCTGTACTCCGGCACTACCGTTCCTTTAAACATATCCGAGCTGTCGAGGAAATCATAAAGGATCTTTGCCTTCTCCTCGTTCTTCTTTTTCATGACCTCAAGCCCTCCCATATTGAGGAGCCATTTAAATACAAGACCGCAGATATAGATATTGTAGCAGGGCGGCGTATTATACAGGGAATCAGCATCCGCATGGGTCTTATAGGTAAGCATGGTGGGTGTTCCGGGAAGGGGCGTATCTGTTATAAGATCCTCCCTTATTATTACTATCGTAACTCCCGCAGGACCCACATTCTTCTGTACTCCTCCGTATACAAGGCCGTACTTTGTCACATCCATGGGCTCCGATAAGAACATCGAGGACACATCCGAAACAAGTATCTTTCCCTTTGTATTGGGAAGCTCCTTATACTTCGTACCGTAGATCGTATTATTCTGGCAGATATAAACATAGTCGGCATCCTCGCTTACGGGAAGATCCGATACATCGGGTATATATGAAAAGGTCCTGTCCTCGCTTGAGGCGATCTTATTTGCTTTTCCGTATTTAGACGCCTCCTGATATGCCTTTTTCGCCCACTGTCCTGTAACGATGTAATCGGCAACCCTGTTTTTCATAAGGTTCATCGGAATCATCGCAAACTGTGTGGACGCTCCTCCCTGAAGGAAAAGAACCTTGTAATTGTCCGGTATTGAAAGAAGCTTTCTGAAATCAGCTTCCGCCGTCTTTATGATGCCGTCGTAGACCTTTGACCTGTGGCTCATCTCCATTACTGACTGCCCCGACCCCTGATAGTCAAACATCTCGTCAGCTGCCTGCTTTAACACCTCTTCGGGAAGAACCGCCGGTCCTGCCGAAAAATTATAAACTCTGCTCATATCAACCGCCATTTCCGCGACCTTAAAGCCGCTTGAATCAATTTTTTTACAAGTACTTACTATATCACCTGAAAAGTCATCTTTCAAGAATAATGACAGGATTGAGTGCATTTGGAGACTACCCGTTACAATTCCTTAATAATAAGTTATGACGGGAAGTCCGACATATGCCTCCTCATAAAGCTTTGCGGCAAATTCCGGAGGAAGGTTCACACAGCCGTGGGAGCCGTTCGTCTTATATATCTCTCCTCCGAACTTTGCTCTCCAGTCCGCATCATGCAGTCCGACATGGTTGTGAAATGCCATCCAGAACTTAACCGGTGTCCTGTAGTTATCGCCCACGAGAACCCTGTTTTTCTGCATGAAGTAAATGGGCTCTATGGTCTGGGGCGTACCGTTTTTCCTTGATGTGTTGCCTGTAACCACATCGGAATGGAGCACAAGGCTTCCGTTTTTAATAAAATACAGGTGCTGCCTTGTCATATCCACCTCGACATAGGTATCCCCTATCTCATTATCTGCCGTATCATCGGTATATACAGGCTCACCGTTATAACCCGTACCGCTTTCTATCGAAGCCCTGATGAGCTCTGCGGTCTTCTCCTCATCCACTGTCCTGCCGTATCTTCCGGCATTTAAGGAGACCGTGCCGCCGGCAT
>JAGBOJ010000049.1 GCA_017633935.1 Lachnospiraceae bacterium
TATCGGAGGAGGTGCAAAAAAGGCTTCAGGAGCAGGCATATAAGATCGTGGAGCATATAGGGGTGATAGGCGGCACGAACGTTCAGTTTGCACATGATCCCGTAAGCGACAGGATAATAGTTATAGAGATAAATCCCCGTACATCGCGCTCCTCGGCGCTCGCATCAAAGGCGACAGGCTTTCCGATAGCGCTTATCTCGGCAAAGCTTGCCTCGGGCTTAAGTCTTTCGGACATACCCTGCGGAAAGTGCGGGACTCTGGATAAATATAAGCCGGAGGGGGATTATGTTGTAGTCAAATTCGCGCGCTGGGCATTTGAGAAGTTCAAGGGCGTGGAGGACAAGCTCGGGACCCAGATGAGAGCGGTAGGTGAGGTCATGAGTATAGGAAAGACCTATAAAGAGGCTTTCCAGAAGGCAATACGCTCACTTGAAAGGGGAAGGTTCGGACTCGGACATACCGGAAAATTTGAGGAGCTTACAAAGGAGGAGCTCTTAAAGCTTCTTATCACTCCTTCAAGCGAAAGGCATTTTATAATGTATGAAGCCTTAAGCAAGGGGGCGACCGTTGACGAGATATACGCGCAGACTCATGTAAAGAGATATTTTATAGAGCAGATGAAGGAGCTTGTTAAAGAAGAGGCTGAGCTTCTTAAATACAAGGGAGAGCTTCCGCCGGATGAGCTTCTTATAAAGGCAAAAAAGGACGGCTTTGCCGATGAATATCTGAGCCACATCCTTATGATACCGGAAAAGGATATCAGAAATAAGAGGGAAGCGCTCGACCTTGTGGAAAGATGGGATAAGGTGCACGTGTGCGGTACCGAGGACAGCGTGTATTATTACTCTTCCTACAATATTGACAAGGCATCTTCCCCTGTACAGGATAAAAAGCTTTCGGAAGGCAGCGCCGGAAAGATCATGATACTGGGCGGCGGACCCAACCGCATCGGGCAGGGTATAGAGTTCGACTACTGCTGCGTACATGCGGCACAGTCCTTAAAGAAGCTGGGCTTTGAAACCATTATAGTAAACTGTAATCCCGAGACCGTATCCACAGATTACGATACATCCGACAGGCTTTATTTCGAGCCCCTTACCTTAGAGGATGTCCTGAGCATATACAGGGAAGAAAAGCCCGTCGGGGTGATAGCCCAGTTCGGAGGACAGACACCGCTTAACCTTGCTTCGCGCCTTGAGGAAAACGGCGTAAAGATACTCGGCACAAGTCCCGAGATAATAGATCTTGCAGAGGACAGGGACCGCTTCAGACAGATAATGGATAAGCTGTGTATCCCCATGCCTGAGTCCGGAATGGCAACGGATGTGGATGAGGCGGTGATAATTGCCAATCAGATAGGGTATCCCGTAATGGTAAGACCCTCTTATGTGCTCGGAGGCCGCGGGATGGAGGTCGTATATGATGATGACTCCATGAAGGACTATATGAAGGCAGCGGTCGGTGTCACTCCCGACAGGCCCATCCTCATAGACAGATTCTTAAATCATGCGATGGAATGTGAGGCCGATGCCATCTGTGACGGCACTCACGCCTATGTGCCGGCGGTGATGGAGCATATCGAGCTTGCGGGTATCCATTCGGGAGACTCGGCATGCATAATCCCCTCAAAGCATATTCCGGAGGAATATCTGAATACGATAAAGGAATATACGAGAAGGATCGCGGAGGAAATGCATGTGGTCGGACTTATGAATATGCAGTACGCGATCGAAAAGGACAGGGTGTTCGTGCTGGAGGCAAATCCGAGAGCTTCAAGGACGGTGCCCCTTGTATCAAAGGTCTGCGGTATCCGCATGGTGCCTCTTGCCACGGAGATAATCACGCAGGAGATCACGGGCAGGAAGTCTCCCATAGAGGGCTTAAAGGAAAGAAAGATACCCTACTACGGTGTGAAAGAGGCGGTATTCCCGTTCAATATGTTTCAGGAGGTCGATCCGGTCTTAGGACCCGAAATGCGTTCTACCGGAGAGGTGCTCGGTATAGCCCGTTCCACGGGAGAAGCCTTCTATAAGGCGCAGGAGGCGGCAGGAGCATATCTTCCTCTTGAGGGTACGGTGCTTATGTCGGTAAATACAAGGGATAAGCCCGAGATAGTGGATGTGGCGCGTGATTTCCACGAGATAGGCTTTAAGATAGTGGCGACGGGAAAGACCCACGAGCTCATAACAAAGGCGGGTATCCCGGCGGAGCGTGTAAACAAACTGTATGAAGGCCGTCCGAATATCCTTGACCTTATGAAAAACGGCAACATACAGCTTATCATAAATTCGCCGGTAGGCAAGGAAAGCTCCCACGACGACAGCTACTTAAGAAAGGCGGCAGTCAAGGAGAAGATAACCTATATGACCACTATCGCAGCGGCAAGGGCCGCAGCCGAAGGCATAAAATACATCAGGGAAAACGGCAGTAAGGATGTGTGTTCCTTACAGAGCTGGCATGGCGAGATAAAGGACAATGATCTATGAATGAGAAAAAAACCATATTCAGACAGAAAAGTCTTGAAAAGGTGTCATCACCCGAGCAGATGAATGATTACATAAAGACCGCAGGACCCAGCGTGTGGCTGGTATTGGCAGCTATAATAATAATGCTCACGGGCTTTATAATATGGTCCGTATTCGGTACGGCCACGCTTACAGATGCAAAAGGAGAGGTGAAGGAACTGCATCCTTACACCCTTGTGACAAACTGACATGGCAGGGCATAGGAAGGTAAAGCAGCCTGTGACAAACGGAGCCGCAAAGGTGCCGGTGATCATGCAGATGGAGGCATTGGAGTGCGGCGCGGCCTGTCTTGCGATGGTGCTTGCCTATTACGGAAAATGGGTTCCCTTGGAGCAGGTACGCTCGGACTGCGGAGTATCAAGGGACGGGTCGAACGCAAGGAATGTGCTCAAAGCCGCCAGAAATTACGGGCTTGAAGCCGCCGGCTACAGGTATGAACCCGAAGATCTGAAAAAAGAAGGTCATTTCCCGTGCATAGTCCACTGGGAATTTAATCACTTCATAGTGGTAAACGGCATTAAAGGAAATATGGTCTACGTAAACGATCCGGCACGCGGCAGCGTCACGATGACAATGGAGCAGTTTGACGGGGGCTTTACGGGAGTATGCCTTATGTTTTCCCCTACGGAGGCTTTTGAGCCGGGCGGAAAGCAAAAGAGCATGATAGAGTTTGCAAAGGAAAGGCTCAGCGGAGCTGAGACGGCGGTGGTCTTCGTTGTACTTACCACGATAATAGGGTCGCTTGCCGCCATCATTCAATCCGGATTTTTAAGGGTATTTATGGATTACATGCTGCCCGGGTACAATCCGGAATGGGTCATGCCGTTTTTGCTGGCACTGACCGGACTTTCCATACTTCAGATAGCCGCAGCGTGGATACAGGCGGTTTACTCCTTAAGGATAAACGGAAAAATGGCAGTTGTGGGCAGTACCTCCTATCTCTGGAAGGTACTGCATCTTCCCATGGAATTTTTTACCCAGCGGATGGCGGGAGATATCCAGCTCAGACAGGGCACAAACGAGACCATAGCAAATGACATTGTAAATACCGTGGCTCCCCTTGCGATGAACACGGTCATGATGATATTTTACCTCGTCGTAATGATCAGGTATTCACCGCTCCTCACACTGGTCGGTATCCTTACGGTGGTCTTAAATACATGGGTATCGAGGATAATCGCCAAAAAGAGGGTAAACATCACCCGCGTAATGATGAGGGACGAGGGAAAGCTTGCCTCGGTTAAGGTTTCGGGCATTGAGATGATCGAGACCATAAAATCCAGCGGCGCGGAAAACGGATATTTTGAAAAATGGTCGGGCTATCAGGCCAGCGTGAACGCCCAGCGGGTAAAGTACCAGAAGTTAGATGCCTATCTCGGAATGATACCGATGTTCTTAAATGCTCTTGCCGGAGCTGCCGTGCTCATAATCGGAGTCGGGCTCTGCATAAAGGGCAATTTCTCAGTCGGTATGATAATGGCATTTCAGGGCTTTATGACAAGATTTACGGCACCTGCGGACGAACTGATAAATGCCTCGCGTACGATACAGGAAATGCGTACCCAGATGGAGCGTGTCGGGGACGTTATGGAATATCCCGAGGATAAGGCCTTTAAGAAGGAAGACTTAAAGGAGGATGAGGAATACGGAAAGCTTTCGGGAAGCATCTCCATGAAAAATGTGACCTTCGGCTATTCAAAGCTTGCAGAGCCGCTGATCGAAAACTTTAATCTTGAATTAAAGCCCGGAAGCCGCGTGGCGTTTGTGGGCGCCTCCGGATGCGGTAAATCCACACTTTCCAAGCTGATCTCGGGACTTTATGAGCCATGGAGCGGCGAGATACTCTTTGACGGAAAGCCGATGAATGAGATCGACAGGGGAGTATTTACCGGCTCGGTTGCCGTGGTGGATCAGGACATAATCCTCTTTGAGGATACCATAGCAAACAATATAAAGATGTGGGACAACTCCATCGAAGACTTTGAGATGATCCTTGCCGCAAGGGATGCACAGATACATGAGGATATAATGGTGCGCGACGGAGGTTACCGGTATAAGATAACCGAAGGCGGAAAGGATTTCTCCGGAGGACAGAGGCAGAGGCTTGAGATAGCCAGAGTTCTTGCACAGGACCCGACAGTCATCATTATGGATGAGGCAACGAGTGCTCTTGATGCGCGCACTGAATATGAGGTTACAAAGGCCATAAAGGACAGGGGAATAACCTGCGTGGTGATCGCGCACAGACTCTCCACCATCAGGGACTGCGATGAAATAGTGGTCTTGGACAGGGGAAAGGTCTTAGAGCGCGGTACGCATGAAGAGCTGATGAAGAATAACGGAGCCTACACCAGACTTGTAACAGTGGAATAACAGCTCCTAAAAGAGGATAGCGATGGGATGGTTTGATGAACAGATCCGTGAAAGAAAGCGGAGTGATAACGAGGTATTTGAAGAAAGCTTTTTACGTATAGCCGGAGCGGTAATGGGCGAGAGGCTTTCCGCAGCCTTAAGTGACAGGCGCCAGCAGACCAAGGACGCCGTGGATGAGATATTGAATTTCTATCATATAAAGGCTCAGGAAGTGCCGGACTCCATTACGGATATAAATGATGTCTTGGAATATCTTATGCGTCCGTACAGCATAATGCGAAGGAGCGTGAAGCTGACAAAGGGATGGAGAAAGGATGCGGCAGGTCCTATGCTCGGAACCATGAAGGAGGACGGCAGCGTCATAGCCCTCATCCCGGGCAGGGTATCCGGCTACACCTATCTTGACCGTAAAAGCGGAAAGCTTAAAAGGGTGGATGCGGAAGCAGAAGCCCTTATCGATGACGAGGCAATGGTTTTCTACAAGCCGTTCCCGTTAAAAAAGATCGGTATAAGCGGACTTCTGAAGTATATATGGGATAATCTCTCAATGTCGGATTTTTTTATGTTCGTTTTGGCAACACTGGCGGTTACCCTTGTCGGCACGATACTGCCGGGGATCAATAAGCTCCTCTTTTCGGATGTCATCGACTCCGGCTCCTTAAGAGTGCTTTCTGCAATGGCGGTTTATATGGTAAGCGTGATGGTGGGCTCGATGATGCTTGATACCGTTAAGAGTCTGCTTATGATAAGGCTTAACACTAAGCTTGATATGAATGTTGAAGCCGCCACCATGATAAGGATTTTTTCGCTTCCCGCGTCTTTCTTTAAGGAATACGGTTCGGGTGAGCTTTCAAACCGCTCCCAGTATATAGGGCAGTTAGTGAACCAGATGATTAATATGGGTCTGACTACGGGACTTACCTCTGTCTTTTCGCTGATCTATATCGCCCAGATATTTACCTTTGCGCCGTCTCTGGTGCTGCCGTCCGTGATCGTGACGCTTATCACTGTAGCGGTTTCGCTCGTATCGGCCTTTATGCAGGCAAAGATCACAAAACGCAGGATGGAGATAGCTTCAAAGGAAACCGGTATGAGCTACGCGCTTATTTCGGGAATACAGAAGATAAAGCTGGCGGGAGCCGAAAAAAGAGCCTTTGCCCGCTGGGGAAATCTTTATGCCGATGAGTCGAAGCTCCTTTACAGTCCCCCCACCTTCTTAAAGGTAAATACGGTTATCACTGCAGCCATAGGTCTTATGGGAACGATCGTCATATACGGGGAAGCAATAGAAAACCATGTATCGGTGGCGGATTATAACGCATTTAATACCGCCTACGGTATGGTAAGCGGCGCGTTTATGGCTATGGCAGGGATAGCGCTGCAGTTAGCGCAGATAAAGCCCATCCTTGAAATGGCAAAGCCTATCCTTGAGGCGGTTCCCGAGATATCAGAGGATAAGCAGGTGGTGGAAAAGCTTTCGGGAGATATCGAGTTGAGCCATGTGTCCTTCAGATATAATGAAAATATGCCCCTCGTGCTCGATGATATCTCCTTAAAAATACGTCCGGGACAGTATGTGGCGATAGTCGGAAAGACCGGCTGCGGAAAATCCACTCTCATAAGGATACTCCTCGGCTTTGAAAAAGCGCAGAGAGGAACGGTCTATTTTGACGGAAAGGATATAAACAGGATCGACTTAAAGTCCTTAAGGCGCAAGATAGGAACGGTCATGCAGAACGGAAGCCTTTTTACCGGAGATATCTATTCAAATATAGTTATTTCAGCACCCTATCTTTCTCTTGATGCTGCATGGGAGGCGGCAGAGCTTTCGGGAATGGCAGATGACATCCGTGATATGCCTATGGGGATGTTCACGCTGATTTCGGAAGGGCAGGGCGGTATCTCCGGAGGACAGAGGCAGAGGCTTATGATAGCAAGGGCCATTGCGCCTAAGCCTAAGATACTTATGTTTGACGAGGCTACGAGTGCCCTTGACAATATCACGCAGAAAAAGGTCTCGGAGTCCTTGGACAGCCTTAATTGCACAAGGATAGTGGTGGCGCACCGTCTTTCGACCATAAAGAACTGCAACCGTATAATCGTGCTCGACGGCGGAAAGATAATCGGCGACGGCACCTATGACGAGCTTCTTGAAAATAACGAATTCTTTGCGGATCTCGTAAAACGCCAGAGAGTGGATGCTTAAGATCAGCATTGCCGGATCGGGTAAGAGGATTTATCCTCTTACCCGATTTTTTTTGTCTGTTTTTAAAGAAAAACTTGACTTTTTTTTCGGGGGGTAGAATGAGTCTTAAGTGTGCGAAACACTTATTGCCGTAAATGTTTAAATTTAACATCCGGCAATAAAACTTAAGATTCCCTAAGGGTCAGACACGGACACACCCGTGGCAGACCTTAAATAATACGTGAGTGTCAGCTCCGTATTATACATATCATCCGGGGAATGTGTGCCACGA
>JAGBOJ010000050.1 GCA_017633935.1 Lachnospiraceae bacterium
GCCATAAAGTTTTCCTCTATATCGATATTTTCCTCTCTGTGGGCTGAAACAAGAATATAGAGGAAAACTTTATGGCGTTGATGAATGCCATAAACCATATGGCACAAAAGTATGATATGCCCGTCATTTATTCCACCCATCCGAGGTCGCGTAAATTCATAGAAAAGAGAGGCTTTAAGTTTGATGAAAGGGTAAGGAGTTTAAAGCCCTTCGGTTATTTCGATTATAACAAGCTTCAGCAGAACGCCTTTCTCGTTCTTTCGGATTCCGGCACGCTCTCCGAGGAATCGGCTATGCTCGATTTTCCGGCAGTGCTTATAAGAACCTCCACGGAAAGGCCGGAGGTGCTTGACAAAGGTTCGATAGTGATAGGAGGAATAAAGACTGAAGATGTGGAGCAGGCAGCGGAGCTTGCCAGAAGCATGTACGATAACGGTGAGCTGATAAAGGAATCACCTGATTATGAGGATGAAAATGTGTCGGTAAAGGTGGTAAAGCTGATCTTAAGCTATGCAAAGATAGTTAATGAAACGGTGTGGCTTAAAAGATGAGGATAGCGGTACTTGATATTGCGGCAAGTAAAACGGGAGCCCTATCCATTCTGAAGGATTTTTACGACTATGTACTTAATAACCCCGACGGGAATGAATGGATATTTATCACGGGAGTAGAGGGCGTATTAAAGGATGTTCCCGAAAACAAGATAAGCGTGATCTGCCGTGAGGATGTAAAGGCATCCTCAAAGAACCGCCTTAAGTTTGACCTGTTTACGGGAGCGGGTTTTATAAAGAGCCTGAATGCGGATGTGCTCTTTTCCCTGCAGAACACACTGCCAAAGGGGATCGGCGGCATAAGAAAAGTGCTCTATGTACATCAGCCGCTCGGATATCAGAAAACGAAGAGATTTTCTCTGTTTAAGAAGGATGAACGCCATCTTGCCTTTTATCAGTATCTGTATTCACCGCTTGTAAATTCTTCCGTAAGGGCATCCGATGTGACAATAGTCCAGACGGAATGGATGAAAAGGGCGGTAATTGAAAAGACTAAGAAAAAAGAGGTCATAAAGATCACTCCGGAAGTGGCGGATATGCCGGCCGGCTATTACGAAGAGGAATTTGACAAAACCTCATTTTTCTATCCGGCGGGTGACATACTTTATAAAAACCACGCTGTGATAGAGCGTGCCGCCGCACTCTTAAAAAAAGAGGGCATAAATGATTTTTCCGTGACATTTACGAATAAGGTACCTCTAAGCCGTGATGAAGTATATAAGATGTATTTTAAGAGTACGCTTATCTTTGCTTCATATATCGAAACCTTCGGGCTTCCTTTGGCGGAGTGCATGCAGACGGGAAATCCCATACTTGCAGCCGATACTGAATTTGCAAGAGAGGTCTTAAGCGGATATAAACAGGCTTATTTTTTCGATCCTTTTGATGAAAAGGAATTAAAGGAGCTTATGAAAAAGGTACTGGAGGGCAGGATCATTCCGGGGGACGGACTGATGAGGGCAGGAAGGGATAATTCCTACGAAGGGATTGTCAAGCTTATCAGAGGACAGGAGTAGATAAATGCGTGCCATAGCGATGTATCTTCCTCAATTTCATACATTTCCGGAAAACGACGAGTGGTGGGGCAAGGGCTATACCGAATGGACAGCGGTAAAGAATGCAAAGCCTTTATTTAAAAAGCATGTACAGCCGAGGATACCCATGGCCTATGATTACTATGACCTTTCCGAAGAGGACGGCAGGACCTTAAAAAGACAGGCAAAGCTTGCCGAGCAGATGGGACTCTACGGGTTCTGCTTTTATAATTATTATTTCAAAGGAAAGCTCTTAATGGAGAAACCGCTTGAGATCCTGCTAAAGCATCCCGAGATAAAAATGCGCTATTGCCTGTGCTGGGCAAACGAAAGCTGGACGAGGGCGTGGTACGACAAGCAGGAAGAGGTTCTTTTGGAGCAGACCTACGGCAAGGAGCCGGACTGGGAAGCGCATGCCGAATATCTGATCAGATTTTTTAAGGATGAAAGATATATAAAAATAGACAATAAACCCGTGCTGAATATTTATCGCACCTTTGATATAAGCTATCTGTCAGATATGCTGAATGTGCTTACAAAAAAGACTATCGATGCGGGACTTGAAGGACTGTACGTGGTGGGTGCGCATACAGCGGGTGAGATAGACAACAGAAAAGAGCTGATGGATGCCTATTACTATTTTGAGCCCGGCTATACCTTAAAGCATGATATGAATCTGCTGCATATCTTAAGCTATGATATAGGGACAGGTTTAAGGCATGCCTTTAACAGTATTTTTAAGAAGGAGGTCCTTGAAAGACGTATTCCGGTGGAGCATATCTATAAGCCTATCATAAAAAGAGAATATGCCGTAAACGAATTTCCGGGCATATTTTTAAGATGGGATAATACACCGAGACGGGGCCATAAGGGTCTTATATATACGGGAACGACACCCGCAAAATTTGAAAAAGCGCTGAGAGCCTTAAAAAATAAGGTGGACGGCAGGGAAAATGATTTTGTATACATCAACGCATGGAACGAATGGGGAGAAGGAGCCATGCTTGAGCCTGATGTACAGGATGGCTTTGAATGGATAGAGGCGTTTAAGAGGGTAATGGATGAGCAGTGAAAAGATAAGTATAGTTTGCATCATATATAAGGTAGAGCCTTTTTTAAGGCAATGCATCGAGAGCATGATAAACCAGACCTATGAGGATCTGGAGATCATCCTTTGCGTCGGGCAGGGAAAGAATGATGATAAAAGTCTCGACATAGCAGAGGAATATGCAAAAAAGGACAGCCGTATAAAGCTTGTCGTCACTGCTGCAAAAGGCACGGGAGATGCCAGAAATCAGGGTCTGGCGGCAGTTACAGGTGATTACATAGGGTTCGTTGACGGCGATGACTATGCAGAGCCGGATATGTTTGAAACTATGCTAAAAACCTTAAAGGAGCATAACGCGGATATTTCCGTCTGCGGTAAATACAGCGAATATGAGGATAAGACAGTGCCCGATGTACAGCATGGAATAAGGGAGATGACCCCGGCACAGAGCTTTGATATGATACTTCGCGGGACCGGCTTTTTCTTTCACTGCTGGGATAAGCTTTTTAAGGCGGAGCTTTTTAAGGGAATAAAATTTCCCGATGACAGATATCTCGAAGACAGGTATGTGACCGGCAAGGTAATAGGCAGGGCAAAAAAAATAGTTTACGACACTGTGCCGCTGTATCACTACAGGATCAGGGGAGACAGTCTTTCAAGGGTACCGATGATGTCCGAATACAATACGGATGCGGACACGGATTTTTGTGAATATGTGCTTGAAAGATGCCTGGACTTAAAGGATATCGCGGGAGCAGCACTGATGTACGATCACATTACAAATGTACAGAATTATCTCCTTTATTTTAAGGGCACCGAAAACGACAATGATGAGATGAAGGAGCGTTATAAGGCTCATATGGACTATATAAGAAAAAGATCAAAGGAGAAAAATCCGGAGATTTCGGGAAAGGTGAGGCTTAAGATATTTTTGGCTCTTCATATGCAGCCCGTGTTAAAGCTGTTTACCTTAAAAAACAGTATTGTGTCTTAAATAAACAGTTCCCGACCCCGATAAAAGGAGATTGAAACAGCAAAATGAAATATTCTGAAAGCGAATATCCCGATTTTAACAATAAGAGGATCCTTTTTGTATGCAGGGAGACCTATTCCAAGCCGTTGTGGTTTCTGGCAAGAGATCTGTCTGAGAATAATACCGTAGCTGCCTTTTATATAATGTCTTCCGAGAGCACTTATAATAAATGCTATTATAATGAGCATACGATATTTGAATTCCGGGAAAAGCTGCCGCAGGTAAAGCTTTACGATGTGGCGGACATCTGCGATGAGTTTGTGGAAGGCTTTAAGAGGTCAAAGAGCCCGTCCGACACGGAATACTTAAAGGAGATCGAAAAAGAGTATTCGCACTTTAAGACTCTGGGGCTGCAGCTTATGGCCTCACAGGAAAACACAAGACACTATCATTACAGAAAATACTGGCCCATTACCAGTGACGAGGAAAACAAATACTGGCTGGAGCTTAATTATAAAAAGATAATAGCTCTGCTTGATGAGTTTAAGCCGGATGTGATACTGGATCTTGACAATGCGGAGCTTCAAAGAACTGTAATGGTCGAGGTCGCTTATAAAAGGGATATCCCCTATGAGACCATAGAATACGGAAAGTACGGCTATTACAAATATCCGAGCTTTCAGAATTCCTACGGGATAGATCCCTATTTTAAGGCAATGTATGAAAGAAATCTCTCCTTAAGCAAAGAGGACTTAAAGGAGGAGTACGATTATATTGAGGATTACAGAAAAAAGAATTCGATAATGAACAGCGAATTTGCCGGCTCTGTCACTGCCCAGTATGAAAGGGATTCTATCATCTGGTCTTTAAGGGTGATGCACGGCAAGTGGAACTACTTCTGGGATCAGGATATAACCGCGAAAAACCGCAAGAGGAAAAAGCTTTCGGGGATGCTCTATGCTCCCACATGGCCTTATCTGAAATACTATCTGGATGTTGAGAGGATAAAGAGGAAGCTTCTTGTAAAGAATGATTATTTTGAGGACCCGGTGGAGGGTGAGGACTATGTATATATGCCCCTGCATCTGATACCGGAGTCATCGGTCTTTGTGAAGGCTTCTTTTTACGTTGACGAGCTGAACCTTATCGAGCAGGTGTCAAAATCCCTGCCCGTAGGCTGGAAGCTCTATGTAAAGGAGCATCAGGCAATGCTCGGTGAAAGGGATATGAGCTTTTACAAAAAAGCGGCCGAGATAGCAAATGTAAGAGTGGTGCAGATAAATTACTATAAGGACCCGAAGCCGTGGATATTAAACTGTAAGGGTGTGGTGACAATAACGGGTACCGCGGCATATGAGGCAGCGCTTTTAGGAAAAAGATCCATAGTTTTCGGGGATGTGCCGTTTTCACTGATGGACGGCGTAACGAGGATAAGGTCATTTGAAGATCTGCCGGATGCAATAAGGGCTTTCGGGAGTATAGACAATATCCACTCCGCCGCTTCCTATCTTCATGCCGTGAAGGAGGCGGGAGAAGAGGTAAAGATATTTTACCTGATGGATGAGGCCGAAGAGATATTTGCCGGAAGACATAAAGAAAGCGAAGAATTTCAAAAGGAACTGAAGGTGTTGATGGATTTTTATCAGAAAGGATTGAATAATTTAAGGAAATGGAAAGCGTCATTATAAAAAGGCTCTCGGAGGGAAAATTTACACTCATAGCTGAGATAGGGGTCAACTATTACGATATAGCGAAAAAAATGGGTATATCGGATATGGAAGCCGCTAAGCTTATGATAAAGGAGGCCAAGGCTGCGGGTATACATGCGGTGAAATTCCAGACTTATAAGGCTGAGACCCTTGCCGCAAAGGATTCACCGTCATACTGGGACTTAAGCAGTGAGCCTACCACTTCCCAGTATGAGCTTTTTAAGAAATTTGATTCATTCGGTGAGGCAGAGTACAGGGAGCTTAAGGAATATGCCGATTCACTGGAGATTGAATTCCTTTCTACCGCATTTGATACCGAAAGTGCCGATTATCTGTACGATCTGATGAATGTATATAAGATATCCTCATCGGATTTAAGCAATATACCCTTTATCGAGTATCAGGCGAAAAAGGAAAAGCCGATCCTGCTTTCCGTGGGGGCATCGGACCTTTCGGAAATAGAAAGGGCCGTCGATACCATAAGGAGCGTAAATGACAGGGAGCTTGTGCTTTTGCACTGTGTGCTGGAATATCCCACACCGCTTGAACATGCCAACCTTCTTAAGATAAGAACCTTAAAGCAGCAGTTTCCCGATATGTATACAGGGTACTCGGATCACACAAAGCCCACGCCGGATAATGACGTGATAAAGACGGCATATAATCTCGGGGCATTGCTTGTGGAAAAGCATTTTACGCTGGATAAGACCCTTACGGGAAACGATCATTATCATGCAATGGACCCCGGGGATGCAAAAAGGATAATCGCCGATATTGAAAAGCTCGATATGTTAAGAGGCAGCGGTCAGTTAAGGAGTCTTGAAACGGAAAAAAGTGCCAGAGAGCATGCCAGACGCTCGCTTGTGGCAGCCTCCGATATTGCATCCGGAGAAGAGATAACCGGTCAGATGCTTACATATAAGCGTCCGGCAAGCGGCATATCGCCATCTGACATCTCCATGGTCATAGGCAAGAGGGCCGCCTGTGATATAACAAAGGATACGATATTAAAACCGGAGATGATACGGGATTTCGGGTTACCGGAAGAAGCAGAGGATATTAAGGCAGATGGAGAATAATTCCGAAAAAGCGGTAAAATCGGGAGCATGGTACATTGTTTCAAATGTGCTCATAAGGGCTGTGGGAATAATCACAGCCCCTTTGTATACGAGACTCCTTTCAACCTCCGAATCGGGCTATGCCAATAATTTCAATAATTATGTCTCACTTATCACGGTCGTGACCTGCCTGTGTCTCATCTACAGCGTAGGCAGGGCAAAAATAGATTTTAAGGACGACTTTGACGGCTATATGTCGTCTATCCAGACCCTTTCAAGCCTTTTCGGTCTTTCTGTGTTGATACTGGCAATGATCTTTGTTCCCTCAGAAGGGATATTCGGCTACAACAAGCTGATCGTTTTCATCTTATTTGCCTATCTGGTAGTCTATCCGTCCATTGATTATATGCAGTACAAATACCGGTTTGAATACAGGTATAAGGAAAATATAGCGATATCGGTCATAATAACTGCGGCAACGGTCATACTTTCCGTGGGACTTATCTACATGATGCCACAGGATAAGGGCTTTGCAAAGATACTGGGGACGGTGATACCCTCCGGTGCGGTGGCGCTCTGGTGCTATTTCAATCTGTTTAAGAAGGGAAGGACCCTGTACAAAAAGGAATACTGGAAATATGCCCTGAAAATAGGCTTGCCGATGATACCGCACGGACTTGCGATGATAATACTTGCAAGGATAGACACCTCCATGATATCCCGGATGTGCAGCTTCTCGGATGTGGGACTTTACACATGGGGATATACCATAGGCACGCTGCTGATGTTCATAACGAATGCGATCGGGCAGGCATGGCTTCCGTGGTTTAATGAGAGGCTCAATGCCGGCGACAGGGAGCTTATAAAAGAAAAAAACCTGCTGATGATGAGGGCAGGCTGTATTTTAACGCTCGGATTTATCCTGTAACCCCCGAAGCCGTAAAAATACTGCTTGCAAGACCCTATTGGGAGTGTATGTGGGTAGTACCTCCGGTGGCGCTCGGAACGCTGTGCCAGTATTTCTACACAAATTATGTAAACCAAGAGCTGTTTTATAAAAAGACAGTCATGATAGCGGTAAATTCCATAATAGCGGCGCTTATAAACACGGGCTTAAACTATGTATTCATAAAAAAATACGGCTATGCGGCAGCGGCATATACGACTCTTGCCGGATATTTCATACTTATGTGCCTGCATTTCATCAGCACAAGGTTCATCCTGAAGGAAAAGCTCTATGCGGACGGCAGGTATTTTATAATGGTCATAACGGTCACGGCAGCGGGACTGCTTATAATGACACAATATGATGGGCTGTTCGGAATAGCCGTACGCTACATATTGGCGATCGGACTGGCAATAGCTTTTGCATTTATGTTCAAAGATGTTATAATAAAAAGAATATTGCACAGATAAATATATATATAAGTATTTTAAAATGCCCGGAAGCCTGAAATAAAGGTGTTTTTGCCGACATCAAACGCCTTTAGGCAAAAACACCTTTATTTTTGGGCTTATAGATGAATCAACCGGAAATAAAGATATTTTTGCCGACATCAAACGCTTTTAGGCAAAAACACCTTTATTTCAGGCTTAAAAATGAATTAACCGGAAACAGAGTTATATTTTTGCCGACATCAAACGCTTTTAGGCAAAAACACCTTTATTTTCGGGCTTATAGATGAATCAACCGGAAATAAAGTTATTTTTGCCGACATCAAACGCTTTTAGGCAAAAATAACTTTATTGCCGGACTTACAGATGAAAGTATTAAGGAGACAAAAATGAAATATTTTGTAACAGGCGGCGCAGGATTCATCGGTTCAAATATGACCGACAGACTATTATCCGAACCGGAAAACGAAGTAGTGGTCTATGACAATTTTTCCACAGGCAGACGCGAATTTCTTACGGAAGCAACAAGAAATCCCCGGTTCACCCTGATAGAAGGCGACACCTTAAATCTTGAAAGACTCACAAAAAGCATGGAGGGCTGTGACTTTGTCTTTCATTTTGCGGCAAATGCCGATGTAAGGATGGGGCTTGAGCATCCCAAAAAGGATCTTGAGCAGAACACCATAGCAACCTTTAATGTACTCGAGGCTATGCGTGCAAACGGAATAAAAAGGATCGGGTTTTCATCGACAGGCTCTGTCTACGGGGAGGCAGAGGTCATCCCCACGCCCGAGGATGCGCCGTTTCCCGTGCAGACCTCGCTCTATGCGGCATCAAAGCTTGCCTGCGAGGGACTTCTTGCCGCCTATGCGGAAGGGTATGATTTTAAGGTATATATATTCAGATTCGTGTCCCTGCTGGGAGAGAGGTATACGCACGGACATGTCTTTGATTTCTGTAAGTCGTTAAAAAAGGACCCGAAGCATCTTCACATACTCGGAAACGGCAGGCAGAGAAAATCCTACATATATATAAAGGACTGTCTTGAGGCCATCCTTACGGTGGTAAGAAATTGTGATGAAAAGGTCAATATTTATAATCTCGGGACGGATGACTACTGTGAGGTCAACGACTCCGTAGGCTGGATATCCGAAAAGCTCGGAGTATCTCCAAAGCTTACATATGCCGGAGGAGAAAGAGGCTGGATAGGAGACAATCCCTTTATATATCTGGATACAAAAAAGGTCCGTTCACTTGGGTGGGAGACGAAGTATACGATAAGGGACGGTGTGGAAAAAACCGTGGAATGGCTCACAGAAAACGAGTGGGTCTTTAATGTGAGGGATTAGGCATGATAATCACAAGGAGTCCTTTAAGGATATCACTCGGAGGAGGCGGCACCGATCTGCCGTCGTATTATACGGAGCATGAAGGGTTTCTGATATCCGCCGCGATAGATAAATATGTATATATCACACTGCACAGGACCTTTAATAAAAAAACGATATTAAAGTACTCCCGTATAGAAAATGTGGATAATACGGATGATATAGAGCACCCCATATTCAGGGAGGCGTTAAAGCTTCTTGAAATGGATGATTATAAAATGGAGATATGCTCCATGGCTGATATCCCGGCGGGTACGGGCTTAGGCTCCTCGTCTTCCTTTACGACAGCCCTTTTAAAAGCACTGCATGCGGCAAAGGGAGACATAGTATCCACAAGGACTCTGGCGGAGGAGGCCTGTGAAATAGAGATGAACCGGCTTCATGAGCCCATCGGAAAGCAGGATCAGTACATATCGGCATACGGCGGCATCACGAGCATGGTATTTAAAAAGGACGGCTATGTGTGGGTAGAGCCGGTAAATATAAAACAGGAGACCCTTTATAATCTCGAGGACAATCTGATCCTGTTTTTTACGGGATTTACTCATTCTGCGGGAAATATATTAAAAGAGCAGGATGATGCCAGCAAAAAGAAAGACAAGGATATGACAGGCAATCTGGATTTTGTAAAGGAGCTGGGATATAGGAGCAGGGATGCACTTGAAAAAGGAGATCTTCACGAATTTGCCGACATAATGAACGTTCACTGGGATTATAAAAAGAAGCGCTCGGGAGGGATGAGCAATCCCCGTATAGACGAGTGGTATGAGCTGGCGATGAAGCACGGCGCGCTGGGCGGCAAGCTTATAGGTGCCGGCGGCGGCGGATTCCTGATGTTCTACACGGAAAACAAGGTGGAGCTCAGACGGGCAATGTCTGAAGCCGGACTTGAGGAAGTGCGGTTCAGATTTGAGCCTGAGGGAGCCAAGGTATTATAAAAGGCTGTATTTATCAACGGAGTAGGACTATGGATAAGCTTCCCGATACAAAAGACATACAGGTAGCAGTCCTTATGGGAGGGCTTGCCACAAGGCTCGGCAGTCTTAGTGCAAACTGCCCCAAGGCGCTGATGGATATAAACGGCAGGCCGTTTTTTGACTATGAGCTAAAACTCCTAAAAAATGCCGGCTTCAGGAAATTCGTACTGCTTGTCGGAAAATTTTTCGAAATGGTCGAGGAATACTACGGTGACGGGAGCAGGTTCGGAGTAGAGATCACCTATTCTTATGACGGCAGTGAGCCTGTCGGGACCGGCGGCGCCGTATGCAGGGCACTTGATAAGCTTGGCGATGATTTTATGCTCATCTACGGTGATTCCTTTATGGATATCGATTACCATGAGACGGTGTACAGATACTTTGACGGAAAGAAATCCGGGAAAAAAGCCCTGATGACCGTTTATTACAATAATGATAAATTCGACAAAAGCAATGTTATATATAAGGACGGAAATATAGTCCTGTATGACAAGAAAAACATATCCGCGGAAATGAACTATATTGACTACGGTATAGAGATGTTTGATAAGGACTGCTTTAACGGATACCGTGAAAAAGGAGCCTTTGATATAGCGGAGCTCTTAACGGAGCTTTCAAAAGAAGGCAGTCTTTCGGCTCATGAAGTAACCACAAGGTTTTATGAGATAGGCAGTCCCGCCTCGTTAACGGAATTTAAGGGATATGCCCAAAAAAGGTTTGATCAAAAAAACAGGGCCGTCTTTCTGGACAGGGACGGGGTGATAAACAGACTCGTCTTTAATGAGGATACCGAGCTGCTTGATTCACCGCTTGGTCCCGATGAAGTAGAGTTTATAGACGGCGTATTTGATGCGGTAAGGAGATTAAAAGAAAAGGGCTATTTTGTGTTCATGGTCACAAATCAGCCGGCAGCGGCAAAGGGAAAGACTACCCTTAAAAAGCTCTATGACGTTAATACCTGTGTATGCAGGACTTTTATGGAAAACGGAGCGGATATCGATAAAGCCGAACTCTGTCCTCATCATCCCAAAGGAAACAGCCGTACAAGGGAGCCCTTTCTCATAAAAAAATGCGACTGCCGGAAGCCCGGAAACGGGATGATAGAAGAGATATGCAGGGTTTATTCGATAGACAGGGAAAACTCCTATATGGCAGGCGATTCATACACTGATATCGCAGCCGGGAAAAAGAGCGGATTGAA
>JAGBOJ010000051.1 GCA_017633935.1 Lachnospiraceae bacterium
GAGATAATGCTTCACGGCAGCTTTTCACCCTTTATAAACGACGGTGAAAGGGAGCTCTGCTTCATACATCAGGGAGTCCTTCAGGAGATGCCGGAAAGCGACATCCTGACGGGCATTACTTTTCCGGATATCGAGGGAGCACCCGCAGAGGGGTCGGTTGAATTTAATGTTTTCGACGGTGAGGAAGGGTCGTTTTTGGAGGTTAATTACGATGCCGGTCTTTACAGAAAGGAAAGCATAAATAAATTTATATTGATATTTGAGAAAATCTGCCTCCTTCTTCTTGACAAAGGAAGCGGCATAATAAAAACAAGGGAGATCATCGATGAAGCGAAGAAATAAAGGAGGAAGGCTTTATAAGGGCACACTTTTGGTACTTGCAGGCTTCGGAGGGCTGATGTATATAAGAAACCGTCTTATCCCGCTTTTCGGAGACGACTATCCGTGGTCCTTTGTCTGGGACGGTGAAAGACACGGCAATCTTGCGTTTGGAGACCAGCGCTATGAAAAGGTAAAGACCGCAAAGGATCTTGTCCGCTCGCAGGTGTCGCATTATAAAACATGGAGCGGCCGTACCGTGGCAGAAACTCTTAACCAGCTTTTTTTGAGGACGGAGGATAAACGTTGGTTTAATATCGTTAATACCGCTGTGCCGGTGCTGCAGCTTCTTGTAAGCGACTGGATCGGGCAGGGAAGGATCAGGCTTAAGGGCATATCCCCGTCTCTTATGAAAGCTCTATATGCCGGCTACTGGTTCGGGACACCGCATCTTTCGGCTACCGCTTTGTGGCAGACCGGAGCGACCAATTATTCATGGGCCGGACTTTTGCAGAACCTTTTCGTACTGCCGTACAGCCTTGCAGCAAGGGACAAAAGCTTTAATCTTCCGGTTCCCCTTGCCGTATTTTCCGGACTTATGGCAGGATGGTCTGCGGAGGCCGGAGCAGGTGCCGCCTGTCTTCTTTCGGGTGCCGGACTTTTTTTTGCAAAAAGGGAAAATAAGGATAAGCCATGGCAATGGGCGGGCTTTATTTCTGCCTGTACCGGGCTTGCGCTGCTTATACTGGCTCCCGGAAATTCCTACAGATATTATGTGGAAACCTACTTTAACGACGCAATGCCAACGGATTTCAGCGATCCGGGGCATGTGCCGAAAAAATATCTGTATAAGCCCGAGATGTTTAAGCACTTTTTCCTTCATTCCTATGTACCGGTGCTTTCGCGTCTCCTTCCTCTGCAGATCCCGGTAATCCTGTATTTTCTGCAGGGAAGACCGGGCGGAAGGGATGTGACAAGGCGAATACTTGCGCTATCCGGGACAGCTTTGCTCATCCCCTCGGTCATGATGCTTTCACCCGAATTTCCTCCCCGCGCGGCATACTCATCCGTTACCTATGCCCTTGCAGCTATGGCTGCCTCATATGAGCATCTTGACCTTAAGACTCTTAACGAAAAATACGGCGGACTCATTTCATTTGCAAAGGGTTTTGCTTATACCTATCTCGGGATAAACATAGCCGCATCCCTTATAGTCGATGCGGACTGGGGCGGGCAGCTTAAGGACACCGAAGCGCTTCTAAAAAGCCATACGAAAGATGAAACGGCAGTCGTACCCCAGACCGTAGTTCCTCCGCTGTGGTCGGCCATTGCGGGCGACCGTGCCGTGGATCGTCCTTCCCACGAATTTATGTGCATTGAAGAAGATCCGAAAGGAATCTATAATAAAGCCGTGGCAGCCTATTACGGGATCGGTTCCGTAAAGGCGACCTCCGGTAAAGAGCACCCCTATAACGGAAAGGAGGCTCTTTCGGCACAGCTTAAATTTCCCGTTAGATATATCAGAAAAAAGCTTCGTAAGCTTTTTAAGGGAAGTATTTTTAAAAGGTAAGGGGCAATGAAGATAAAGAAAACCTTAATGTCCGAAAAATTCAGATCCATGCTCTTCGGAGGCACCGTAACGAGGATCGCGGCCATAATCCTGTTTATTGCCGATTCGATCATCGGAGGGCGGCTTTTCGGTGAGGATGCTCTTTCGGGTATCAATCTTGTCTCCCCCTTATTTTCGGCTGCCTTATTTATGAGCATGATATTTTCCACGGGCATTCCTGTCCTTTACGGAAAGGCTCTCGGTAAATTTGATAAGGATGAAGCGGATCGTTTTTTCGGCTTCGGTCTTTTAATATCGATCCTTTCGGGTGTGATCATTTTCAGCTTAAGCTTTTTTCTGGGTGATCTCTATCTCGGCTTTTTTCACGCATCCGAAACGGTTGTTTTTTATGCCGGAAAATATTTATTCTGGATGAGCTTTGTCTTTCTTGTCATGCCCCTGCAGACCTTTATCGGTGAAATGGTCTACGAGGACGGGGATGAGCTGCTTTCCACCGGTTCGGATGTCTTTCAGGCACTGGTCAATATCCCCCTCTCCGTTGTGTTATGTATGAAGCTCGGAACAGCGGGGCTCTCTCTCGGAACCTTCATCACCACCTTTATGGGGCTGCTCTTTCTGCTACTTCACTTTCTTAAAAAGACAAACACGCTTAAGCCCAATCTGTACTTTTCGCTTAAGGTGCTCGTCGACGCTGCCAGATACAGCCTGATCGATGCCAGCTCCTACCTGTTTCTTGCCTTTTATGCCATCGTACTGGAAAAATATACAGTGCTGCGCTTCGGTCCAGAAATGCTGGCTGTCGTCTCAATGATCATCACGATCAACGAGCTTTCGATCATATTTGACGGGATCGGGGATGCCATGTCACCCATTTTAAGTGTTTATATCGGAGAAGAAGCCTTTCAGGGTATGAGCGATATTTTCAGGCTGGCGAGAAGAACAAGCAACATTGAAGGTATCACGGTTTCAGCGCTGATGCTGATCCTTGCCCCGGTGGTTCCCGGTATACTCGGCATTGATGACCCTGAGCTTGTCCTGCTCTGCACGGACGCAGCCCGCATAATCTCCCTCGGATTTGTTTTTACAAGCCTGCTGTTTCTCCTTTCGTCCTATTATCTTCTGTTTGAAAGGATCGCTCTGAGCCTTATGATCTGCGCGTTGCGGGATCTGATCCTTCCCGTCGTCATGGCTGTCCTTACGGGTGAAGTCTTCGGCTTATACGGGATGTTTTCAGGACTTGCCTTTGCTCCGTTTTTTGCGGCAGTCATCACGGCGATCAATATAAGAAGAAGATTCGGACGGGCGGAATACCCTATGCTGATCCCGAACGAGGAGCTGAAAAAGACCTCTGCATTATTTAACCTTACGGTTTCAAAAGAAGAGACCGTGCACATATGCGATGAGATCGAATCGACCCTTACTCTTAAGGGCTATGAAAAAAAGCATGTGCTGAGAGTCAGGCTTATAGCGGAGGAGCTTTTTATGCTCATCCATGAGATAAACGGAAAAAAGGCGGTGCTTGCAGAGTGCCTGTTAGTCATGAATAGCGACCGTATCGATCTTATAGAGAGGGATAACGGAAAAGTATTTGATCTTACGGATGAGGATATGCCCGTAAATTCCCTGCGGGCATACCTCATAACGCAGATCTCCGCCTCTTATGTGCAAAAGAAAAGATTCATGCCTGTATTAAGTGAAAACAGGAACACATTTTCCATCAACGTGTCATAAGAGCATATCATCTGATCGTGGTAAAAATTGTGGTAAAATTTTCAAAAAGAACAAATATTCGAGAAAGAAAAAAGCTTGAAACCCGCTTATTTAGTGAGTTTCAAGCTTCATGCTGCTGCCCAGAATCGAACTGGGGACCTCCGCACTACCAATGCGGCGCACTACCGACTGTGCTACAACAGCCCGTTGCAATCAATCACTTAATCAGTGATTAATTATAAAAACAGCCCGCCTTCTTTTTGACTAAGCTTAAGTATTATATTATACTAAACCTCAAAATGTCAATAGTCAGCAGAGCCGGTTGTGATCAAATAAAAATATTATGAAAAGACTTCTTAAATATCTTTCAAAATATAAAGCAGAATGTGTCCTTGCACCGTTATTCAAGATGCTTGAGGCCACCTTCGAGTTGTTTGTACCTTTGGTAATGGCTGCGATAATCGACAGGGGCATAGCGACAGGCGACCTTTCCTATATAGGAAAAATGTGCCTGCTGCTCGTACTGCTTGCCGTGATAGGTCTCATATCCGCAGTCACCGCTCAGTATTTTGCGGCAAAGGCGGCAGTCGGCTTTGCGACAAACCTGAGGCATGCCGTATTTAAGCACATACAGGGCCTGTCCTACTCGGAGCTTGACTCTATCGGTTCCTCCACTCTGATAACCCGTATGACAAGCGATATCAACCAGGCACAGTCCGGCGTAAATATGACACTCCGCTTATTCCTGCGCTCTCCTTTCATAGTTTTCGGCGCCATGATAATGGCCTTTACGGTAAACGCAAAGGAGGCTTTAATTTTCGCGGCTACCATCCCAGCCCTTTCCGTAGTGGTATTCGGAATAATGGTGATAACCATGCCTATGTATAAAAAGGTGCAGTCGGGGCTTGACGGTATCTTAAACCGCACCACAGAAAACCTCGAAGGCGCAAGGGTGATCCGCGCTTTCAGAAAGGAAAAGGAAGAGACAGAGCATTTCAACGAAGAAACCGATTCCCTTGCCGATATGCAGCGCCTTGTGGGAAGAATATCGGGTCTTATGAACCCCGTAACCTTTATAATAGTAAATGCCGCCACCATCGCGCTTTTATATACCGGTGCGTTTCAGGTGGATAAAGCGGTCATAACACAGGGCGAGCTTGTGGCGCTGGTTAATTATATGTCGCAGATCCTTGTGGAGCTTGTGAAGCTGGCAAACCTCATCATCACCATAAGCAAGGCTCTTGCCTGTGCAAACCGTGTCGCCGATGTCCTTGATATAAAGACAGGCCTACTTGACGGTACGGCACCGCTTCCCGAAAAGAAGCCCGGTATCCCCGCCGTGGAATTTTCCCATGCCTGCCTCATTTACGGTAAAAGCACAAATTCCGAGGCTCTTTCGGATATTTCCTTTAAGGCTATGCCGGGAGAGACCATAGGCATAATCGGAGGGACAGGCGCCGGAAAAAGCTCGATAGTAAACCTTATCCCGCGTTTTTATGACGTAAGCAGCGGCACGGTAAGGGTAAACGGCGCGGATGTTAAAAGCTGCCGCATGGCGGACTTAAGGAGCAAAATAGGGGTTGTTCCGCAAAAGGCAGTACTTTTTCACGGCAGCATTGCAGAAAACCTCCGCTGGGGAAATGAGGGCGCTTCCATCGATGAGCTAAACGCGGCATTAAAGGCTGCGCAGGCATATGAGTTTGTAACGGAAAAGAGCGGAGGACTGGATTTTGTCATAAGCGAGGGCGGAAAGAACCTCTCCGGAGGACAGCGCCAGCGCCTTACCATAGCCCGTGCCCTTGTAAGACAGCCTGAGATACTGATACTCGATGACTCATCCTCAGCGCTTGACTTTGCGACCGACGCGGCTCTGCGTCAGGCTGTATCGTCTCTTAAAAATAAGATGACGGTCTTTATCGTATCGCAGCGGACCTCCTCGATAATGCATGCGGATAAGATAATCGTAGTGGATAACGGACGCATCACGGGGACCGGTACACATGAAGAGCTGTTAAAAAGCGATGTCATCTATCGTGAGATATATGAAAGCCAGTTTAAGGGAAATCAAAAAGATGAATAAAACAGACAATACACAGATAAATACGATAAAGCGCGTGATAAAAAGAGTCGGGAAATACAAGCCCTTTTTATGGCTGTCATTATTTTCGGCAACCGTCACTGTTGCCTCTTCCCTCTATGTCCCCATATTAACGGGACAGGCAATAGATAAGATCACGGGTCCCGATCAGGTGGATTTTGCCGGAGCCGGGATCATCTTAATAAAAATGGGAATAACCATTGCATTGACCGCCCTTTTCCAGTGGATAATGAATATCTGCAATAACCGCATCACCTTTAATGTTGTCCGCGATATAAGGAAGGAAGCCTTTAAGAAGATCGAATCCCTTCCCTTAAAATATATAGATTCACACAGCCACGGGGATATGGTAAGCCGTGTCATAGCCGATGCCGATCAGTTCTCCGACGGTCTTTTGATGGGCTTTACACAGCTTTTTACAAGCACGCTCACTATAGGCGGCACTCTTTTATTTATGCTGACTATCGATGCACGTATCACGCTTGTTGTGGTTTTTATCACTCCTCTTTCATTTTTTGTGGCCGGCTTTATAGCAAAGCGCACCTACCATATGTTTATGCTTCAGTCTCAGGAAAGAGGCAGACAGACCTCCCTTATAAACGAAGTGATATCAAACCAGAAGGTCGTTCAGGCATTTTCGCATGAAGAGGAATCCTTAAGACAGTTTGACGAGATCAATGACAGACTTGAAAAATATTCCCTTAACGCCACATTTTTCTCATCCCTTACAAACCCCTCCACACGGTTTGTAAATGCGCTCGTCTACGCCGGAGTGGGAGTCGCGGGCGCGATCTGCTCGATACACGGCCTTATATCCGTAGGACAGCTCGTCAGCTTTTTATCCTATGCAAACCAGTATACAAAGCCCTTTAACGAGATCTCGGGGGTTATAACGGAGCTTCAGAATGCCATTGCCTGTGCTGCAAGGCTTTTAGAGCTGATCGATGAGCCCTCACAGACTCCCGATCCCAAGGATGCCCCTGCATTAAAAACCTCAGGCGGCACCGGAAATGTTGAATTTTCGGAGGTGTATTTTTCCTATGTTAAGGAAAAGCCTCTTATCGAAAACTTTAATCTTAAGGCCAGGCCCGGTATGAGAGTTGCAATAGTCGGTCCCACCGGCTGCGGAAAAACGACCCTTATAAATCTGCTTATGCGTTTTTACGATGTAAATTCCGGAAAGATCACGATAAACGGAACGGATATACAGGATATGAGCCGGGATGATGTACGCTCATCCTTTGGAATGGTGCTGCAGGAAACATGGCTTAAGAGCGGGACCATAAAAGAAAATATCTCCATGGGAAAGCCCGATGCAAGCGATGAGGAAATAATAAAAGCCGCAAAAGGCGCCCATGCGGACAGCTTTATCATGCGGCTTGAAAACGGCTACGATACCGTCATCGGAGGAGACGGGGCAGGTCTTTCTGCCGGTCAGAAGCAGCTCCTTTGCATAAGCAGGGTCATGCTTTCCCTGCCCGGTATGCTTATTTTGGATGAAGCCACCTCATCGATAGACACCCGTACCGAATTAAAGATTCAGGATGCCTTTGCCAAAATGATGAAGGGCCGCACCAGCTTTATAGTCGCGCACCGCCTTTCAACCATCCAAAATGCCGATATCATAATAGTAATGAACAAAGGACATATAGTGGAGCAGGGCACCCATGATGAGCTCTTAAATAAGGGCGGCTTCTACGCAAACCTTTATAACAGCCAGTTTGCCCGGTGATGTCTTACAGCTCATAGCCGTTTAATCTTAAAAGCTCCCTTGCCGACTCCACCGAATCCTTACCCGTCCTGTTCTTTATCGGCGCGAATTCCTTTTCTCTTTCGACCTCAAAGGGCACACAGCTTTCCATCAGCTCGACCATATCAAGGACCAGCTTTTCGTACTTATGGCCGTTCGGCTTTTCGGGATGCTTAAGCTCCCCGTTTTCATCTATGTAAGGTATGCTCTTTTCCACTATGTGAAGCGGCATCCTGTCATTCATTATGCGTAAGAGCGCCTTTACCGAAAAGATGTAATTTAATATGACCCCGAAATCATATGCCGGCTGTCCGTTCTCATCCTTTTCATTCATAAGCTTTTCCGTAAGCTCGTAATATTCGACTATGGAGGGGTGTCCGTCCTTTAAGCACATCACGCCGACTCTCTCATCGGGTGAATTCTTACGCACGACCTTTGAGCCGCACTCAAAATTCCCGTCAAGAACCGCTCCGAAAAATACCGGATCGGCTATTTTCTGCAGCACATTATCGACTGCAAACACATTGAGCCATTCTATATCTTCCTTTTCGATAAGGCTTAAAAGCCCGGCTGCTGCAAGGGATGAAAACCAGCCCCCGTTGCCGTTAGGAGAGGTGGCTATGCGGTTTTTTGCCTCCATGAACACCTTTCCGTCATAGTCTGTGGCAGGCACCATCTCCTGCCTGAAAAAATGTATGTACGACCTGTCATAGCCGAAATAATCCTTTTTTTCAAAAAAGTCCGTGGTCGCCTCATGGTTTTTCTCACTTGTCATGATAAAAAGATGCACGGGCTTTCCGGTGAGCCTTACAACCTCTGTGAGATTTTCGATAAGCCTCATAAAGATATATACGTGTCTTGTAAGTCCGATATCATACATTCCCTTCGGATCATCCGACCCGAGCCTTGTGCCCATTCCCCCCGCAAGCAGGACCGCTCCAAGCTTGCCTTCCCTTAACGCTTTAATACCCTTTTCCTTATAAAAATCCTTCTTTTCATTTATCTCACCAAGCTGCAGGGCTTTTATCGGAGTGATGACCCTCTTATCCTCCCCATGGTCGTTTTTGGCAGAAAGCAGCACGGAAAAATCAGTCTCTTCTATCTGTTTTAAAAGTACGTTTTTTTCTCTCTCATTAAGAGAGTCAAAATAACTTAAAACATGCCCCTGTCCGTATTTATTTAGCTTCTCCCCTGCCTCTGAAACACTTATCATTTTATAACCCTCACTTTCCTACATTGTCACGAATTTTTTAAGCTTTGCCCTGACCCTCTGCAGGGCATTGTCGGTGGATTTTTCATCCCGCCCTAAGATCCTTGCGGTCTCGGTGTAGGACATCCCCGTCATATGAAGATCGAGCACGCTTTTTTCAAGCGGTGAAAGCTCGTTTTCGATAGCCTCCGCAAGCTCCTCCGCTTTTTCCTGATTCAGTATTATGCTCTCCGGCTCAAGCTCCTTATCCGCCATTAAGGTCTCACCCAGCGATACCGGGCGTTCGGTGCTCTCACCCTCTCTTCCTTCGATATAAAAGGAAACATAGGTGTTAAGCGGCATATGCTTTTTTCTGCCGGAAAGCTTAACGGCGGAATATATCTGCCTTGAAACGCAAAGATGCGCAAAGGTCTTAAAGCTTGCGTCCCTTCCGCTGTCATATTCCCTTATAGCCTTGAAAAGACCGATCATCCCCTCCTGTATAAGGTCCTCGGTATCTCCTCCCAGAATATACATTGAACCGGCGAGACTCCTCACCAGTTCCTTGTATTTTTCCATCAGATAATCCACTATCTTTTCATCGCCGTCCCTGTATTCGGTTATAAGCTCCTCGTCGGAAAGAGTCTCGTAATTTCGCATGATCGTATATGGTTACCGGTTGACATAATCCTTATTTTCGTTATAGTTTACATAATCCCTCAATTCTTACCCTTCTCCATCCTCTGCCTTACCACCTCGTAGGCCAGCACACCCGCTGCCACGGAAGCATTCAGGGAATCTATATCCCCCTTCATCGGTATACTCGTGATAAAATCGCATTTGGATCTCACAAGCCTTGAAACCCCGTTTCCTTCGGAGCCTATGACTATACCTATAGGTCCGGTAAGATCCTGCTTATACATAAGCTCACCGTCCATATCGGCACAGGCAAACCAGAGCCCCTTACTTTTAAGCTCGTCGATCGTCCTTGAAAGGTTCGTTACCCTTGCAACGGGAGTATAATTAAGAGCTCCGGCGGATGCTTTTGCCGTTATCGCGGTAAGCCCCACCGCCCTGTCCTTTTCGATGATGACTCCGTGCGCTCCGCACAGATTTGCCGTCCTTATGATCGCACCGAGATTATGGGGGTCCTCGATATTATCAAGCAGAAGGATAAAAGGATCTTCACCCTTTTTTTCCGCGCGGTAAAGTATATCGGAAACCTCTGCGTATCTGTACGCGGCGATACGGGCAATAACTCCCTGATGCTTGCCTGTATCGCTCATGGCATCAAGCCTCTTTTTATCCACAAAGTCGATCCGTATGCCGTACTTTTTTGCCTCACGCCTTATACTCTGCGCCGCACCGTCTCTTGCCCCGTCGAGCATATAAAGCTTTTCAAAGCTCTTACCGGCTCTTATGGCCTCTATAACCTCATTCCTGCCCTCTATGAGCAGTCTTTCTTCATTTTCATCCATATCACTTATTCCGTTTCGGACGCCTTGATACAAAGCGTTACCAGTTCCCTTATCCTTTCCGTCCTTCCTTCAAGCTGCAGATATCCGAAGAGCGCTTCAAGAGCGGTCGCCTTTCTGTATTCGTAAAGACTTGCGTTTTTTGCATGATGCTCGGGCTTTGAATTAAGACCCCTATTTACGGCCTCCCTTTCATCATCCGAAAGGATTTCCGATACGATATCCAGAGCCGCTGCCTGAGCCGGTGCCTTCACTATCGACGACATTTTTTTATGCAGCTTTGCCGTCTGCATATTTCCCTTTCTTACAAGATAGTCGCAGACATAAAAGCTGTATACCGTATCCCCGAGAAAGGCAAATGTAAGCGGTGAATAGACCTTTAAGCTCTCTCCCATTTAACTCCTTCTCTGGTATCCTTAAGCACGATCCCGCGGCTTAAGAGCTCATCCCTTATCTCATCGGCTCTCTTAAAGTCCTTATTCTTCCTTGCCTCCTGCCTCTCATTTATAAGAGCCTCTATATCACTGTCAAGGATCTCCTCCTTTTCTTCAACTATAAGCCCCAGTACGCCGGAAAGCTCCGTGATAAGTCCCTTAAGTCCGGCTGCGTAAGCGGCTGAACACCCCTCCTTAGAAGAGGTATTCGCAAACTTTACAAGTTCAAAGATCACCGATATGGCATCCGCCGTATTAAGGTCGTCATCCATTGCCTCATTAAACCTCTGCTTAAAGCCTTCCGCTTCCTTAAGCATACCTGCCTCTTCCTCAGACAGTTCTCTTTTATCGCTGTTTTTTTTCTTAAAGGAAAGATCGCTTACGGCAGTCTTTATCCTGTCAAGTCCGGCTTTTGCGGCTTCCATAAGCTCGGCAGAGAAATTAAGCGGGCTTCTGTAATGAGCGTTCAGCATAAAAAATCTTAAGACCTGAAGATCGTACTTTTCGGCTATATCCCTTACCGTAAAGAAATTTCCGAGGGACTTACTCATCTTCTTATTATCTATATTCAAAAAACCGTTATGCATCCAGTAATGCGCAAAAGGCTCCCCGTTAGCCGCCTCGCTCTGGGCGATCTCATTTTCGTGATGGGGAAATATAAGATCCTCTCCGCCTGCGTGGATATCTATGGTTTCCCCAAGATACCTTTTAGACATCACCGAGCACTCTATATGCCACCCCGGACGCCCTTCACACCAGGGCGACTCCCAGTAGGGCTCACCCTCCTTTTTGGGCTTCCAGAGCACGAAATCCAGATAATCCTCTTTACCCTCCGCGCCGTTTACCTTTATATCCCTGTGACCTCCCTCAAGATCGTCTATGTTTTTATGCGACAGCTTTCCGTAATCCTTAAAGGAACGTGTCTTAAAATATACCGTGCCGTCCTCTGCCGCATAGGCATGCCCCTTTTCTATGAGGCTTTTTATCATTTCTATCATGCCGTCTATCTCTTCGGTAGCCTTGGGATGGGTGGTGGCCGGAAGGACATTTAAGCCCTCCATATCCTTTTTACATTCCTTTATGTATCTTTCGGATATCTCTTCGGCGCTTACTCCCTCTTCATTTGCCTTTTTTATTATCTTGTCGTCCACGTCCGTGAAGTTGGAGACATAATTTACATCATAGCCCCTGTATGTCATATAGCGTCTGAAGGTATCAAAGACTATCATCGGCCTTGCGTTTCCGATATGGATGAGGTTATAGACCGTCGGTCCGCAGACATACATTGAAACCTTTCCTTCCTCTATCGGCTTAAATTCTTCCTGTCTTCTGCTTAATGTGTTATAAATTCTCATATTTCCTATATCCCTTCTCCGTTTACTCCTTCTGTCTGGGCTTTATCAAATGCCAGCCTTGTCCGTTCCTTTCTTTCATAATCAAGATCCAGCCTTAGCTGCCTCATACTGTCCTCAAGCTGTAAGATATGATTTGTAAGCTCGGCATTCGACTTCTGCAGCATATCGATATCATCACGCACAGGGTCCGGCAGATCGATCTGATTCAGCTCATCCCTGCACAGGGTTGTATCATACCTCTTAACTATCCGTCCCGGAACACCCACCACAGTACAGTTCGGCGGGACCTCCTCAAGCACGACCGAGCCGGCTCCTATCTTTGAATTATCCCCTATGGTAAAGGAGCCGAGCACCTTTGCGCCTGTCGAGATCATAACGTTATTTCCTATGGTCGGATGTCTCTTTCCTTTTTCCTTTCCGGTACCGCCTAAGGTCACTCCCTGATAAAGCGTCACATTATCGCCTATTATCGTGGTTTCACCGATTATCACGCCGGTCCCGTGGTCGATAAAAAACCTTTTTCCTATCTGTGCTCCGGGGTGTATCTCTATACCCGTGCGCCTCACGGCATGCTGCGAAAGCATCCTTGCAAGAAAATAATGACCTTTTACATATAACCTGTGCGCGATCCTGTACCAGAATACCGCCCAGAAGCTCGGGTAAAGAAAGACCTCCAGATCGGAATGTATCGCAGGATCTCTTTCACGTATAACCGCTATCTGTTCCTTAATAAAACTCATAACTTTAATTTCTGTTCATCGGGCATTTTGTACAGCCTGATGATGCACCGTTTACGGCATAGGACATTTCAGAAGGACTTGCGAGGATACAGACAGCCTGCGCCGATATCCCTTCCCCGCGCCCCGTAAAGCCCAGATGCTCTTCGGTGGTTGCTTTTATGTTAACCTGATCCGTGTCAATCTCAAGTGCTCCGGCTATGTTTTCGCGCATCTTTTCTATATAGGGTCTCAGCTTAGGAGCCTGCGCGATGACCGTGGCATCGATATTTTCTATAAAATAAAGCTTATCGGCAAGCATCCTGCCGCACTCCTTTAAAAGCTCTATGCTGTCCGCGCCCTTATACTGCGGATCGCTGTCCGGAAAATGCTTTCCGATATCCCCGAGGGCTGCCGCCCCGAGCAGGGCATCCATTATCGCATGTGTCAGCACATCCGCATCTGAATGTCCCAAAAGACCTTTTTCGTAATCTATTTCCACGCCTCCGATGATCAGCTTCCTGCCCTCACTAAGAGCGTGTACATCATAGCCTGTTCCTATCCTCATATGATTATACTCTACTTCACCTTCAGTTTCATTGTAAATTTCTTATTTGATCCGTCGGTTGCCTTATAAGTAATTGTGTATGTCCCCGGTCTTGCTATGCTTATCTTTTGTACCGAACCGCTCTCATCGGTTTCGGTTACCAGCATATTCTTTGACCTTCCCACGGAGATGATATATTCATCGGCATTCATCAGTGTTGTGGGGTCCTCATCGATATTTGTAAAACCATCGTAGTAGCTGTATCTTACTCTGTATGAATTCTTTTCCGCACAGACCAGCTTATAGCCGTTAAGGAATCCCGAAGGATCCGTAAGATCGATCTCCTTTCCCGTACCCGCTGTAACTGCCGATGTTCTGGATGCGGCATATTTATTCGTAAATATATAATATCCGCCTTTTTTGTAATACTTATACGACACTCCGTTAAGGACTCCCATATATTTTGTGAGATCCTTTACGGTTACCCTATACTCTGCACTGACCTTGCTGCCGTCCTCTGCCGTACATACCACGGTCGCTGTTTTTTCTGCCACGGCTCCCTTTGCACAGGATACTTTTCCGTTTTTCGTAACGGTGATGCCTGATGAGGACCCGGATTTTAACGACCACTTAACCTTTGTATTGGAGGGCTTTAAGTTATTCACCCCGTAAAATACCGGTTTAAGTGTGATGCTCTTTCCTGCGCTTATCTTACTGCTGCCCGATGCTCCGGCATTTGAATTAAGCGATATCGATGTTACGGGAGTCATACACTTTACCTTGATCTTTGCGCTTTTATTCGACCCGTCCATTGCCGTGACCGTTATCGTCGCGTTTCCGTTTCCGACGGCCCTGACATTTCCCTTATTATCAACCCTTGCCACCTTTACATTCGAGCTCTTAAACGAATATGCGGTGCCGCTGCCGAAAGCAGGCGTAAGGCCTTTAGTGGCATCAAGTGTTTCGGACATTGAAGCTGTCACGGCCTTCGTCCAAAGCTCCTGAACCTTATTTCCGTAGGATGAGCTGACATTTGAAACGGTCGATGACTTAACCGATACCGTAACCTCCGCGGTGCCGGCATCCGGACAGTCCTTTATTGAAAGCTTCACCTTTGCCGTGTCGGAAGAGCCCGCATCTGAAGCCACCTTAACCTGTCCGTTTGCATTTACGGTAATGCTGTCGGCTCCCTCCGTCTTTTCAAAAACTATGGTTTTTCTGCTTGAATTATTCGGTGAAACGGTTCCTGTAAGCTTCACGCTCTTTCCTAAAGCCACGGAGATCTCACTGCCCGCATCCGGTATGACCGAAAGCTCTTTATCCTCGTAATCGGCCTTTGCCGGTACCTTTACGGTAACCTTTGCGACAGTGACCTCCGATGAAGCGTATTTGTATCCGCCGTTACTGAGCGCTGCCTTATTTACGGCTATGGCTTTTACCGTATAGCTCCCCTCATCTGAAAGGATAAACGAACCCGAAACCGTAGAAGATTTTAATACAGGGTCGCTTCCGTCCGTCGTGTAATGAAACTCACAGCCCTCCTCACCCGTGACGCTCACCGTCACTGCTCCGGTTTTTTTATCCGCCTCCAAAGCTATGACGGGCTTTTGCGGTATGTCTACCGTAACGCTTTCATCAGCCTTATCTTTTTTTGTATATTTCACGGCAGCCGCTGCATCCACTCCGCCTTTAACCGAATGTCCGTCATAGCTGTAGGTTTTACCGTTTGCGGAATTAAGCAGTATATCCGTTACCTTCCCTACAGTATCCGCGTTCCTGTTTAATACAAGGTCTTCATTTGCTGCATATACAAGTGCGGCTACCCCGGCAACTACCGGACATGCCATCGATGTCCCGCTTTTAGTTCCGTATCCTCCGTTTAACACGGTAGAGTAGATGTCACTTCCGGGAGCCGCAATGCTGACCCAGCCTCCATAATTTGAAAAGCTTGAAAGACCGTCACTGCTGTCTGTCGATGCCACCGCTATGACATTATCATAGCCGGCAGGATATGACATAATGTCCGTAGTCTCATTTCCTGCTGCTGCTATGAGCGTTATACCGTTATTTACCGCCGCCTGCAGCGCGCTTTTTTCGGCTGCTATGGTACCGGCTGTTCTGCCGAAGCTCATGCTTATGACATTTACCCCAAGCTCTGTAGCCAGCTTCATGGCTGCTATGGAATCACTTGTTTTCAACTGACCCGATGCATTGCCGGCTCTGATCGATATTATCTTTGCCTTCGGTGCCACGCCCACACCTCCGACGTTATTTTCAACCGCCGCGATTATACCTGAGCAATGTGTCCCGTGACTGTGCTCATCCTCTACGCTGTCCTCATCACTTAAGGTTTCATATGCGCCTTCCAGATTATCCTTTAAATCCTCATGATCCGTGTCGATACCTGTATCTATGACCGCCACAGTCACACCGTTTCCCTTATCCGAGCCCCTCCATGCCTCCTCATCTCCTATGGTCTGATGATACCACTGCCTGCTGTAACCGGGGTCAGCTGTATATATCTGCGATGACGGCTCCTCATAGATATGATTTATATAATTGGGATATATCTCCACCTGCGATATAAGACTGTCACCGCCTGCCATATTCGCGCTGTACATTCCGTCAAGCACCGAGCCTGCCAGACCTTCTTCATTCAGCGAAAATCTTATGACTGCGATCCCGTATTCATATGATACAAGCTCAGCCCCGTACATACCGGCGATCTTTTCAGCCTCTTCCCTGCTTTCTGCCTCAAAGAATGCCTCGTCCGC
>JAGBOJ010000052.1 GCA_017633935.1 Lachnospiraceae bacterium
ACCGCAGGCACTCCTATTTCGTGCATCGCTTCCGATCCGGATATTGCTCCGGCTTCCGGAACCACCGGCTCCGGTACAGAAACAGTCTCGGGCTCCGGTATTGTAATCTCCGGTACGGGAACCGCCTCGGGCTCCGGCACTACGATCTCAGGTACAGGAACCGCCTCGGGCTCCGGTATTGTAATCTCCGGTACGGGAACCGCCTCGGGCTCCGGCACTGCGATCTCCGGCTCTTCCTTAGCCGCCATGGATTTCTTTGCCGAATCGAGCAGCGCATCCACTCTTGCCATAGCATTTTCAAATTCTGCCTGTACCGGTGAAATCTCCGGCTCCGGCATCACGGGTTCTTCTTCTGGAATGCTTTCTGCTGCGGGCGCTTCGGGTACTGTCTCCGGCACCTTAAATTCAGGCATCTTCATTCCCGGAAGAGGTATGTCGGTCACCGATTCAAGCGGCTCGGATACGACAGGTTCGGGTATCGGCATCTCGACTGCCGCAGGCTCCGGTATGACAGGTTCGGGTACCGGCATCCCGACTGCCGCAGGCTCCGGTACGACAGGTTCGGGTACCGGCATCTCGACTGCCGCAGGCTCCGGTATGACAGGTTCGGGTATCGGAACCTCAGCCATCACAGGCTCCGGTAAAGGCTCCGGCATAGGTACCTCGGCCATCACGGGCTCCGGTAAAGGCTCCGGCACAGGTACCTCGGCCATCACGGGCTCCGGTGCCGGTTCACTCATCTCACCGTTCCCTCCGGTCAGCAGATCCGAAAAGCTCATCTGAAGTCCGTCCTCCTCAAGCGGCTGCCTTTCATCAAAAGAAATAAAACCTATACCGTCATCAAAGGCATCGGTATCCTCTTTTGCTTCAACCTTGCTCCTTTTTTTTGCTATAGCAGCCGATGTCTCCGAAAGCTCATCCACCGCCTGTGATAAATCATCCTTGAAATCCTTGAAAAAACCCATCTTACCCTCCTTTTTTATGCACGCCTTCCGTATTGAGGCTGTAAAACGGCTGCAGTCCGGCTCGGTTTGCTTAAAACTGTAGCAGGCTGCCCCTTAAAATAACCTACTTCTGCTGTATTACCGGAGTATTTTCACTCATCGGCAGTATCTCTATATTTTTATCGAGAATCCCCTCAATAACTGCCGGTAGCGCTTCAACCGTTGTGTTTTTCGCTCCGGTATCATGCAGCAGGATAATGGAACTGTTATAATCATCAACCTTATCAAGGATACCCGAAACTATCTTTTCTGCGGGGATCGAACTCCCCGCGGGATTACCGGGATAGACATTCCAGTCCCAGTATTCATACCCCTTTTCATGAAGGATATCCTCAAATATTCCCATATCCAGCTTTGATACGGTATTTCCCGATCCTCCGGGAAAACGGTATATTTTCGAGTCAATGCCTGTTTTATTATAAATTAGGCTGTGTATTTTATCAAGGTCATCTTCAAAGCTTTCGGCAGATTCATAAAGATCGGCATATTTATGGCTGTAGGAATGCATTGCAATGGTATGTCCCTCATCCACGATCCGCTTGTAAAGCCCGCTTAAGGCCGGATCATCCTGGGCATATCCGCACACAAAAAAGGTGGCTCTCACATTATGCTCCTTAAGGATCTTAAGTATCTTATCGGTATTTACACTTGGCCCGTCATCAAAGGTAAGGTACGCTCTTTTTGCGGTATCATCCGAAAAGGAGACCGTGACCTGCTCCTCCTGTCCGGGATCAGACACGATATAATTATTTGAAACCAGAGTCTGCTCCACATAGCTGTTAAAGGACACCGATTTCAGCCTGTCCTCGAGATCGTTCAGCCTCAGAATAAGATATATGCTGAAAAAAAGTGATACTATCGATACTATCACCGGCAGAAAAACTATGAGTCTCTTTAAAAAATCCACTCTCGGATTCGGATTTTCATTTTCCATATAAAACCTACAGTTCCTCTATATCAAAGTCCATAAACGAATAGTATGTGCTCATCGTGAAAATTTCCTCTCCCGTCTTAAGTCCGAGCTTATATAATTCCACGCAGTCACACGGAAAATCGCCGTTATTCCAGACAACAAAAAGCTTTGCCGCAGATACCGCACCCTCCAGATACTTTTCATCACCGCACAGCTCATATGTATTGTAAAGACCCATGAGGGCATATTTGGCCGAATCCTTTGCAAAAGCAGAAGGATAGTCCGGATCTGCGCCAAGATACATCTCAAATCTAACAATATTCTTTATGACATATTGAGCGCATAAAATTGCGGCAGCCTTGTATTCATCCGCATTCAGGTTTATGCTTTCAAGATAGATGGCAAGTCTTGAAATAAGTGACAGCGGCACTCCGGCTCCGGTCTTTCTCACAGCGTCCTTTACTTCAAACCTGACCTTTTCCTTTGTCCTTATCTCGACCTCGTTTCCCTCTTCATCATACGCATGATACCACGAGCCGTCACTGTTTTGTATCTTTATCAGATAATCCGCATATCTCCTTACAAGCTCCAGCCATGCCGGTTTATTTATCCCCCGTTTTTTCAGAAACCTGTATGCCCTTAACACATCGAAAGCCGCCTCTGTCATGGCGATCACATAATTACCTTCGATCATGGACACCGGCCGGTTTTCCTTTATATCAAAGCTGGTATATCCGAAGCCTGACGTACTCACACAGTTGCTCACAAAGAAATCCGTCATTCTCTCCAGCACGCCGATCCATTTTCCGCCTTCACTGAACGCCATAAAAAGGGCAAGCTTTATATTCCTATCCCCCATGCCGTATCCGATCACATCGCTGTCACCGGAAAATGACTCCGGACCGTTTTCCGTTCTTCTGTATAACCCCTCAAGCCTCTCCTTTGTCTGTCTGAAGCCGTCTGTCCTTTCCTTTTTAATTCCGTTAATGTCAGGCTTTAATACCTCATAGACAAAATGCTTGTAGGTGTTAAACATCCCATCGGAAAATGTGGGAGCCTTATCGGTCAAAATGGTATACTCAAGATATATGTCTATCGGGCTTCCGTCCATCAGATAGTAATCGGTGGCCATAGGCCAGCTTATGATAAATTCAAGCTCATCCCGTCCGATCACTTCATAGCCGAGGGCCGCCATGCTTTCCATCTGTCTGATATGCTTAAAAGTGGATTCCTTGGGTATCAGAATACCCTTCAGGCTCATGGAGCTTCTGTATATGCTGTACATGACGTGTTTATCACAGTTATATGCCCCGAAGAGATTACCGGATTCGATCTCTCCCTGATAAGTCTTTCTTTTCTTATAGACCATCTTTCTTGGTCTTGTCATATCTATTGACGGCGAACAGAAACGCCACTTGCAGTTCGGCGGAAGCTCCACCGGGAGCATCACTTCAAACATGATGCCCTCACTGCACTCGTTAAAATCCTCCTCCGGTCTGGCCTTTATGCTCCTTGACACAAGAACACCCGGAACATCCTTCCTTTCTGCCGTAATATCCTCAATTTCAAAAAAATACCCGCCTTCACTGAAGGATGCTCTTAAAATATCTGCCCCGCCGGAACTTTCATGCTCACCGTAACGGATCTCTTTTCGCTCTCCCCCGCTCATGAGTCCGTAATAGCTTTTAGCAGTAATTATTATTCTCCCTCCATCATAAGTATAGCTTCTATGGCTATCTGATAATATGTTCCGATATTCTGCATTTCACGTGAACCTGATGCATTGGCCTGCTGCTGCATCTTTCTGAAATAATTAACCGCCTCGTCCACCATATTCCTTGAATATTTCACGCCGTTGCAGTAAAGCGTTCCTGTCGAGCTGTCATAACGCGCCTTGTCAAATTTGCTGGAATTTTCCGAAACCGCTCCCATACTCATGGCAAGCTGCTCTATAAGATTCGTCCTGCTCCTGTCATCCATACCAAGTCTCCTCCCTGTGATCACCTTTATGTTTCAATAGCCTGCATATCTGCCTTATCAGGCAAACTTCTTTATCAGATATAACGCAATGTTTTCCGCTCCGCTGCTTTTTAAGAAGCAGACCGAACCACTGCCCAATCCGGTATTCTGCAGTCTCTGTTCCTCTTTACTATCTGCCAGATAATAAAGATGGAAATCACTGTTCTTGCTCCGTCTTCCGATTGCCCCGAAAAGATCCATAAAATCCCTCAAGCTCAGCCTTATATCCGTACTGATCATCACGATATCCGCATGGAACAATAATTCTCCGCATCCTGTCATGCTGTCATTGATCCATTTTACATCAAAGTAAGCCTCAAGCAATATCTTAAGTCTCTTAAAGTAATCGGCATCATTCCCGACAAGAAGTATCTTAACCTTTTCGGTATCCTTCTGCTGCCATGCCTCTGTTTCGACCTCCTCCTGTACGATATCCGAAATCCTGTCGTCGTTTCCTGCTGCCGTCTCTTTCTTAAGAAACTGCGCGATATAAAGTTTCGGGATATACTTCTTTATCTCATCTACCCCGTCCGGGTTACCGTACAGATAGACCATCTTTTCTTCATCTATGCATATATCCCGCAAATACAGCCCTACGGAAGCAAGTGTGTTGCGCAATTCGTTATCAATGCACAAAAACAGGGTATCCGCTTTGTCCTTTATCTCCATGAGCTCCTTTACGTCAAAGGGACACCAATATATCAAATAACCTTCTCTCTTAAAAGCGGCCTCGTATTTCTTCCGATCCGTGGCCATCAGAATCATCTTTTTCATAACACCGTACTTTCCCATACAGGACCCGTGTGTCACTTAGGACCTGTTAACAATACAGTAACTTTAAGAAGTATAACCCCGTTTCAAAAGTAAATCAACGGGTTTGCATACTCACGACCTTTTTAGGAGCCGGATTGGCCCGTAGCCACTCGCCGCCATCAGCAAGCTGATGTCTTAAGTGGCTCGGGACTGAATTGTAACGCCGGATTTCGCAGTTCCTGGACAGAAATGATAACTGCCGCGTATCACTTCTTCTTCAAAGCCACGATCGGTGCTCCGCAGTGCGGACATGAGATATGGATTCCATGTACATATACTCCTCCGCAGTATTCACAGGTATCCTCGAGAGGATCTTCCTCTGCTGTTTTACATACATATGAATTTGACCTTTTCTTTGCTCTTGTGATGTCGAATATATAAGAAATACATACACCGATCATAATAACAGCAAAGATGATCGTATAAACGACATTTTCCCAGTCTATACTCTTTTCCATTATGCCCGGCTCAATTGCGGAAAAGCTGTCATAAATGGCATCTTTTACTGTATATCTGGTCCTTGCCGTCACCTCCTTCTGCATGACAGCATTGAATTGATCGGATACCTCGGAAGTGATTATATTATCCGTATTATCTCCCTGCATTCCTTCCCAGTGCCAATCCTCAAATCCGGTGCCGCCATCTGTAGAATAAACGATCAGCCAGTGACATTCATCGGAAAAGTTATTCACGTAATAATCGTAAGCATAATTCCCAAGAGAATCATAATGAGGCTTCCACTCTTCATTATTCACGGTTAAAACGGCAGGGGTTATTCCGGTGATCTCCTGAAATTCCTTTAACTTTTCGGTCAGATCTGCTTCCTCTTCTGCGGTCATGACATCGATATTATCGGTAATGATGATTTCGGTATCATAATCCATATCCAGCTTATACGGGGTGATAACCGACCAGTAAAAAGACAGGATACAAAACAGCACCAATATGACCAGTACGGTAATCGCCACAGGAAGCTTCCAGCCTGCGGGCTCTTTTACTTTTTCCGTACTGTAGTAATAATGCGGTCTGCTGTTCTGATAATATACATATCTTCTGGTTCCCGAATGATATGTATTATAAACAGACGGTGTGGACCTTCCGCCGCCATGGGAGCTTGAACTGTGGCTTCCGCTGCTGTGGCTTCCGCCTCCGGATGAATGTGGCATTTAATACTCCTCCTGAAAATAAAACCCTATAGAGCGATTTTATCACGGGAACATCATTTTATCCACCAAAATCCGATACCTCCGCTATTGCGGGTTCATTTTTCAAAGAGTATAATAAATCCCGTTATGTAACAAAAAATCTGCATAAATCATACGGAGCGTTGATACATTGAAAGTATTGCCTAAAATCTTAATGATATTATCATGTCTGTTATTTGCTTTTACGCTGTTTGCGCTGATCAGTTCAATGCAGCTGCCGGTTGTAGTCACTGTCCTTGTGCTTCACAGCCTTTGTCTTATAGCCTTTACATTCATTTCCGTGACAGGTAAAGAGCCCGATCAGGACAGCAGACGGCTTTCAAACCTTCTGCAGCAGTCAGAGGCAAAATATGAAGAATATAAGCGTGAAACGGACGAGACCATAAAGCGCAAGGACGAACGCATATCCTCGATGGCAGCCGAGCTGCAGGAATTTAAGCGGAGTTTATAAGATGAGTGGAAAGCAAAGATCTCTCATAGGAATGGGTATATTCTATACACTTGCAGGGCTCCTCGCATTTGTCCTGGCATTTACAGGCTTTGATATACAGGATGCCGCAGCAAAAAATGCAGCTAAAAAAGAAGCACAAGCTCCGGTAACACTCAGTGAGCCTGATATGCCCGAAGAAACCGCAGAGCCTGAAAGTCCGGAAAATACGGAGGCTTCAAAGGCTGTCGAAGAAACGGAAGCTGCTCCTGAAGAAGACCTTTCCGGTGAAAATAATATGCCCGAAGAGGAGCCTGTGATCTACACCGATGAAGAATCCGGAGCCCCTCTTACACTCCCTGCGGAAACCTTAGAGGAATACTACTCATTTACGACCATAAACCGCGAAAAGATACTCCATGTCCGTACCGAGCCGTATATCACCGCGGAAATAATCGCAAGGCTGAGTCCCGGGACAACGGGCATTGTGCTTGAGGTCGGAAAAGACTGGTCTAAAATAACCACCTCGGACGGTTCGGTCACCGGATACTGTTCAAATGACTATCTGCAGTTTACCGGGATCACACCCGACGAATACAGATCCATCAAAGGAAGATGAAGTGACATACCATTATCAGGAGAAAAAATTTTGATCGACTCTAATTACCATACACATACAATGCGCTGCAAGCATGCTGTCGGACAGGAACGGGAATATATAGAATATGCCATAAAAAACGGCTTTAAGACCCTCGGCTTTTCGGATCATGTGCCTCAGCCCTTTCCCGACGGCTACGTATCCCCGATAAGGATGGATATGTCGCAGCTTGACGAATATGTGGATACCCTGCTTGCACTTAAGCATGAATATGCAGGAAGGATCGACATCCTCATAGGCTTTGAGGTGGAATATTATCCGGCTTATTTTGATAAGCTCATAAAGGAATTAAGACGCCGTCCCGAAACAGACTATATCATCTTAGGACAGCATAATGTGGATGATGAGCTTACCGGAGCATATTCAGGAAGCCGCACCGACGACCCCGTAACTTTGAGAAGATATGTTGATAACTGTATCGACGGTCTGAAAACCGGACTGTTTACCTATCTTGCGCATCCCGACCTGATATATTTCACCGGTGACAGAGGGCTTTTTATAAATGAAATGAGCCGTATCTGCGAATATACAAAAGCCCACGACATACCGCTTGAGCTCAATATCCAGGGCTTTGAGCTCGAACGAAACTATCCCGGAGAAGAATTCTTCAAGCTAGCCGGCAAATACGGCTGCCGCATAATACTCGGCATCGACGCCCACCGCCCCGACAGAGTCAGACAACCCGAAGAAGTAAAGGGTCTGTCCGAATTCATAACCCGCTGCAACCTGAAATGCAGCCAGAACCTCGACCTGAAATCCATCCACTGAGCATAATTACAGTTCACAAAATAAAATGTTTATAAACTGTCTTCAGTTCATAAAATAAAAGGTATTTTTGTCGTCATCAAACGTTTTTAGACAAAAATACCTTTTATTTTATGAATCACAACCAAATAATATTATTCTTAAATAGATATTATTTTTAAATACAAATGTCTCCGTTTCACAAAATAAAAGTATTTTAAACTGTCTTCAGTTCATAAAATAAAAGGTATTTTTGTCGTCATCAAACGCTTTTAGACAAAAATACCTTTTATTTTATGAATCAAATCACAACCAAATAATATTATTCTTAAATAGATATTATTTCTAAATACAAATGTCTCCGTTTCACAAAATAAAAGTATTTTAAACTGTCTTCAGTTCATATAATAAAAGGTATTTTTGTCGTCGTCAAACGCTTTTAGACAAAAATACCTTTTATTTTATGAATCACAACCAATATTATTATTCTTAAAAATTAAGATAACAAAGTCAAAACTTTTTAGAAATGATCATATTCACCTTCTTATCCCTGATCCCGATCCTGATATCATCCGCAAGATTCGCAATAATAGACTTCTCAAGCTCATCCCACGCCTCTTCATACCTGTCACTCTCACTCCTGAATCCGTCCACGGCACCTTTATACTGTGAAAGAGACCAGATATCAAAATCAGTCATCTCCTCTTCGTTCTTTTCCTCATCACTTGCACCCATCTGAAGGAAATCATAATCGGTCATCCTCTCCCGCACATTTTCCTCCATAAGCGCAAACTCAACGATATCACGGAGCTTTCCGATGATCCCCTTGGAGTTCATATTCTTGCCCGTGCTTGAAACATTCAGGAATCTCGCACGCTTTTCTTTATCCATATCCGTGCGGATCTCCAAAACTATGTTGGTCTCGCCGCTTAAGTTATCCTCTATCCACACAAGCGCATTAAACTCGCCGGCAAGATGTCTTAGCATCTCCGTGGCTTCTTCGCATAAAAGCCTTAAGCGCATGGCATCCTTCTTGTCAAAATTACTGTATTCGGCGAATTTCTCCGCCTCGTCCATGATCTGCCTGATCCCGTTTCCCTGCGGGTCGATATGAATTCTGTCAGTCCTCATGATGATCTCTCCTTATATTTTTTTGCCTGGCTTGGGCATATTTTTTGTAAGTAGCTTAATAAAAACCGGCTGTATTAACGCAATCACTATAAAGCCGACGATGAGACATACTATAAGAGATAGCGGAAGAGCCTGTGCTATACTTGGTCCGCCCTCTATCCCCTGTGCTGCAAGCTGCCTTCTCACAGCGCTTATCATCACTGTCACCATTATGATCGTGATAACGGGAGTATAGATAAGATCGGATATGCAGGCGCTTAAAAGATTCCCCTTAAATGAAGCCGGCTCCAGCCCGGCTTTTTTACACGCGCCGTCCGATATCCTCTTAACCGGCACCGTAAAGCCGATGATAAGCGAGATCACAAGGGATATCAGAAACGAAACAAGCCACCCCTGCACTGTAAAATGTCCGCCGAGAGCGGTCCCTACCACAGAGAGCACAAGACTCATCGTCACTCCCATAAGCAGTGTCATCATAGTCATAACCTTTTTCATCACTTTTCTTTCCCCCCGCAATAATCCCTCAAAAGTTCCGTAAGCACAGCATACCTTCTTTCCTTGTCCTTATCCTTAAGATGAATCTCCTTAAGCTGCTCCGGATTTCCCTCATAGGATAAGACCTCATCACCGAACTGGCTGCTTGTAAGATCAAAGGTTTTTCCGTCGATCACATTATAGCAGTGATAATTTCCCGCCGGCCTCAATATCCCGTACACCTTTCCCCCGAATATATCCTGTGCTATAAAGGAAGAAATCGAGCACTGCCCCAGAGCCGGATTCTTGTCGCTCCATTTATCCCTGAGCCATGATGCGCAGGTATCACTGCACCACAGCTTAAGCAAAGTCTCAAAAAGCTCATCCGGATCACCGATCCCCGGATAAATGTCATTTACCGGCTTAATATCCTTTTGTCCGCTTCCGTAATATCCAATCTCCATACCGGACTTCCTTTCAATACCCTGTCCTCATACCTTACCACAATATACGAAAATAAACAAATATCGTGATGACACCGACAAAAATATGATAATGTCAGATTGCTGTTATCATATCGTTACAATAACGGCGCGATGACTCTTAAAAGAGAGTCGGTCAGCCGGTGCAGATAATTATTGTTAATGCTTTCAACGGTCCTTTCCCTGCACTCCTTTAAGGTATTAAGATAATCCTTTTTAAGCTCCCCGATGATATCCGCCTTATAAAAGATCGAATTGCATTCAAAATGCAGAAAAAGACTTCTGTAATCCAGATTTACCGAACCGATGCCTGCCACCTTATCATCGCAGAGCATTGCCTTTGCATGGACAAATCCCGGAGTATATTCATAAACCTTAACCCCCGACAGGATAAGATCCCTGTAATAGCTTCTTGACAGCCTGTAGACAAGCTTTTTATCGGGGATACCCGGCATTATTATCCTGACGTCCACACCTCTTTGGGCTGCCCTGATGAAAGCGTCAAACAGAGCGTCGCCCAGCATCAGATAGGGTGTAAAAAACCAGACATATTCCGTCGCAGTCGAAAGGATTTCCGTATAGAACACATTACTTGTATGCTCATCACGCACGGGGGAATCAAAATAAGGCTGTATATAGCCGTTTTCCGTTTCTTCGTCCGGGCTTTCCGAAAGTGCGTTTTCAATAATATAATCCTTCAGGATGTGATCGTTTGAAAAGGCATTCCAGAACTGGGCAAACATATAGGTATAACTTTTCACTCCCTCTCCCGTGATCCTGAAGCCTATATCCTTAAAGCGGCCGAATAATACCTTTTCATTGATATACTCATCAGCCAGATTGACTCCTCCGCTGTAGGCGACCCTGCCGTCTATCACCATGATCTTGCGGTGATCCCTGTTATTAAGCTGTGTAGTCACAAAAAGAAGCGGGTTAAATGCTATGCATTTTATCCCCTTCCGGGTCAGCTCATACATATCGACCGCAGAAAAGGTGGCGATACTTCCGAGATCGTCATACATCACCCTTACATCGACTCCCTCTGCGGCTTTTTCCTCAAGGATATCCGTAAGTGTACCCCAGAATTTCCCGTTCTGGATTATAAAATATTCGATAAAGATATATTTTTTTGCCTCTCTTAAATCCCTGCACATATCGGAAAACATATTCTCGCCAAAGGGATAATAGCGTGAAGTCCCGTTTCTTAAGACCGGAAAGCCCGTCGAGATGAAGATATGCTGAAAAGTCTGACCCAGTCTTAAGTCCCTAGCCTTAACCTCCCCGGACAGATCCATCTGTCCGGCATATTCCTCCACTGAAAAGTCTTCTGCGGATTTTTTCATCTTCTTTTTTATCCGGCTGCCCGTATGCTTGTTTCCGAGGAAAAAATAAAGAATGGCACCCAGTATGGGCATTGAGACTATGACTATGACCCACAGAAGCTTATAGGTGCTCTCATCCCTCCTTGTGACCAGACTCAGCACAAAAAGAACGGCAAGTATGGTAAAAAGCGCACTTATAAGATCGGGCAGATGTCCCTTCATGACCATATCCAGCCCGTCAAAGATGAGAATAAACCACAAAATCTGCAATGCAACCGCCGGAACTACGACCAGAACACGTCCCAGAATCTTTTTAACCATGGAATCCCCCTTTGTATCTTTGGTCTAAGGCTATTTCTCCAGCATATATATGATCCCGAAGGTTCCCGGACCGCAGTTTGAGGCAATGGTCGGGGATGCCTGATGGCAGAAGGTCTTTTCAAACTTCACCTTCTCACTCACCCTCTGCCTTACCTCCTCAACCTCCTCATAGCTCATCCCGCAGTACTCGATAAAAACCATCCTCTTATTTATCGGTGTGAGCACATCAAGACACGCGTTTATATATTTTTCCCTTGCGCTCTTAAGTGTTCCTATATGCCCCGCTGTCGCCACCATCCTGCCTTTCTTCATGGTAAGCACGGGATGGATCATAAAAGCTTTTGAAATGGCGTTGATCTTTGAGCTTATCCTGCCCACCCTGTAAAGATATTCGGTCGTATCGACCATAAAGCTCGTATGTATCCTCTTTTTTGCCTCGTCTATCTGTGAAAGCAGAATATCCAGGGTTATATCCTCGCGTATCCTCCTGCAGGCAAATATGACTAACAGTCCCAGTCCGCCGCTTAAATGCTCTGAATCTATGACATGCACATTATTAAACGAAGCCGATGCCTCAAGGGCATTTTTATATCCCTCGCTTAAGGTCCTTGTCATCGTGATATGTACGATATTCTGCGCCTTACCGAGCTGCTCGGAAAAGAAGTTTTCGTACTGGCCGGGCGTGGGTGCCACGGAATATGCCTTCCTGCTCTTATCCTCTATGTAGGAAAGGATACCGTCAGTCTCCGTCTCCACCCCGTCAAGAAAGCTTCCCTCATCGGTATAGACAGAGTACGGCAGTATCGATACTCCGTAATGCTTTGCAAGCTCCGGCGGCAGATCGCAGACACTGTCCGTCGTTATAAGTATCGACGCCTTCTTCATATGCTTTTTTGACATATTCAGCTCTTCAAGCTCAATATCGCTTGTCAGCCTCACAAGCTCACGGGGAAGCAGCCTTAAAAGCTCGGCCTCCAAAAGCTCTCCGGTAACCGGCTTTAGTAAATACCCGTCAAAGCCCGCCTTATTGTAGACAGCCTGCATATCGCTTCCGGCATTTGCCGTAAGAGCCACGACCGGCGTTTCCTTATTAAGCCCGCCAACCTGTAAACGTATCTGCTTTAAGCATTCTATCCCGTCCATGTCCGGCATAAGATGATCCATAAATATGGCGTCATACTTAAGCTGAAGGCATTTATTCAAGGCTTCGTTTCCGCTTGAGGCTGTATCGGTGACCACCTTAGTATCCCTCAAAAGCTTTGTGACCACTAAAAGGTTTGTATCATTGTCATCCACCACGAGAATATGCGCATCCGGCGCCTCAAAGCTCTGCTTATAATGCTTTCTTGCAGAAATCGAATGCCTCGCCTCTATCCTTAAGTCACCCACACCCGCATCATCGGCTATCTCCTGCGGAAGCTCAATGACAAAGGTGGAGCCCTGCATATAGACACTGTTCACATTTACGGTACCGCCCATAAGGTCCGTAAACTGCTTGACGATCGAAAGCCCCAGCCCCGTACCCTCGATATTGCGGTTATTCTGCTCGTCCACTCTCTTGAAGGCGCTGAAAAGATAGGGCATGCTCTCCTTTCTTATGCCCTTTCCGGTATCGGTTACCGAGTATATTATGACAGCCTTTTTTCCCTCCGCTTTTCTCCACTGGATAGAAAGCGTGACAGACCCCTGATCCGTATATTTTATCGCGTTATTTAACACATTTATAAGTATCTGCTTGATCCTTACCTCATCCCCGTAAAGCTGCGAGGGCAGAGTCTGATCCACATCTATGTGAAACTCAAGGCCCTTTTCCTTTGCCTTAAGCCAGATCATCCCCACTATCTCGGAAAGCATATCCCCCGTGCGGTATACCACGGGTATGATCTCCATCCTGCCGGACTCTATCTTTGACATATCGAGGATATCATTTATCGTGGTAAGGAGCATCCGGCTTGCCGCCTGTATATTAAGCGCATCCTCCGCCACCTCTTCCGGTATATCCTCCCTTAAGATCATCTCATTTAGTCCGATTATGGTATTTATGGGTGTCCTTATCTCGTGACTCATGCTTGAGAAAAAGCGGTTCTGCGACCTGTTCAGCTCCTCTATCTCCTTTGCCTGCTTTAAAGAAAATTCATTTTCCTTCTTAAGAACCATGTTCTGGAAGGTCACCACAAGCATTATGACCACACCGACCACGATTATGGAAAGCAGCGAATCTATATAAGCCATCCTTATACTGTGGGGACTCGGCTCATGCAGATGATTGACCACAAAATAATATTCCGTTATTACCTCTGCGGTAAGTATGCCTGCAAGCACCCACCTGGCCTTTCCCTTCATGACCAGCGCAATGTACATATAAACAAAGGAAAGCCATATTACGGCTCCTCCGTAGAGACCGCCTCCGGAAAAGAAGGTGACGGGCATGACCACGCAGACTATTCCCAGCCCCAGGATCCACGCTCCGAGCCTTGTTTTATGATATTTAAAAGACAGATTTATTATCGGGGGAACAACGATACAGGTGATCCCGAGTATCCATGTCTCCCCCGGGTTTTCACCGAGGATCAGGTCTATGACAAACACTATGAACACGCCTATGATCGACAGTGTCGATACCAGAAGAAATCTTCTTTCGTCAACCGGTATCTCATGATCGTTTAAGATCTTTATGACCTTTCCGGGATTCATTTTGCCGCACCCCCTATATCCTCGATAAGTCCTTCCGTTTCCGAAAGGGCCGACTGCATATCAAAATCGTCTATACTGCTCCGTATGTTTGAAAGAGCCTCCGAAAGAACCGTATCACCCAATCTGTAGCCCGAAAGCTCTTCTATGATACTGTCCGCTCTCTCCTGCTCGTAGGTGCTTATGGTAGCCTTAAGTTCGGTAAGCTTTGATAAAAGCTCATCCCTTTCAATATCCATAAGCTCCTTTTTGGCACTATCCGACTTAAAGCCGATGCTTGCCGTGATGATATCGAGCACATTGTCATACATATTCATAAGGTCGTCCTGATGCGACTGTATATAAGGCACATCCTTCTTTTTGGCGGCTTCCTCCATCTGACGCGCAAAATCCGAAAGAGAGGCCGCGCCTATCATCTTGGAGGTGCTCTTTAGGGCATGCACTTGAATGCGGTAGCTTTCGATATCCCCGTTTTCAAGAGATGTGATGATGCCATCCTGCTTTGAGGCGGAGTCGGATACGAAGCTCTTTAAGATATCCATGTAGAATTCCTTATCGTTCCTGCAGTATCTTATACCGTCTGTCGTATTTATGCCCTTTGAGCGCATCATCTCAAAAGGATCTGTCTCTTTGCCGCTTATCACGCTGCTTTCCGTGTTCTCATCAAAGATAATATCACCTTCGATATAATCAACAGACGATTTCGGAAGCACCTTTCTTAATACCCTTTCAAGCTCCGAATACTCTATAGGCTTTGCCACAAACCCGTCAAAGCCCTCTGAAAGGAACATCTCTTTGGCGCCGCTGACGGCATTTGCCGTAAGAGCCACCATTGCCGAAAGCTCTCCCTTGCTATTTTGCAGATTGCGCAGGTGCTTTAAGGTCTCGATACCGTCCATCTCCGGCATCATATGGTCTAAGAAAATGATGTCAAAATGCTCGTTTTCACAGGCCTTTATCGCCTCAAAGCCCGAGAACACGGTCTTAACCTTCATTCCGTAATCCTTAAAGATACCCTCCGCCACCATGAGGTTCATTGCCTCGTCATCCACCACGAGAGCGGACACACCCGGTGTCACCATCCTCTTTCCCGAATGATCGTCGGCTTCATCACTGCTGTCGGCATTTAACACGCCCGCCAGAGTAAAGGAATAAAAGGGCTTTCTTAATATCCTTGCACGGCTCTTAAGCGGAAGCGCAAAGCCTTCATCGGCTACCACAAAAATACTTATGGAATTGTCCAAAGCCTCAAGTCTGTCCTTTTCCTCCTCATACTCCTCCTCTCCGACAAAGAGGTGGGTTATCTTATATATCCTCTGAACCTTTTCAAATTCGTCCATTGAGCTTACATTGCGTTTTACAAGATAAAGCCTTGCGACCATATTTTCGGTCATGGTCTCGTAATAATCCCTGACTCTGGGATCGCTTATCCTCTCAAAACGGATGAACACGGCTATGCAGATATCATCCCTGTTTGCGACAGACATGGAGGGCGAGGCATCCGCCACCTGCTGGGGGACACTCACATGCACGGTGCTTCCCGAGCCGACCTCGCTCTTCATATGAAGAAAGCCTCCCATTGCCTTTGTAAGACCGTAGACTATCGGAAGACCCAGTCCCAGCCCTCCCGCTCTTCTCGTCCTTCCGGAATTGATCTGGTAAAAACGCTCACGTATCCTGTTTAATTCGGAGCTGTCCATTCCAATACCGGTATCTGCTATCTCAAGGCACAGGTTTACTCCGTAATCCTTTTCAAAGCAGTATATATGAACATATACGCCGCCCTCCTTTGTAAATTTCACGGCATTGGCTATCAGATTCTTAAGTATCTTCTTTATGGCACCGCCGTCGCCCGAAAGCTGTGCGGGTATGTCGGCATCCACGTCAAATATTATCTCGCAGCCGGACGAATGCCAGATCTGATAATTTTCCGTCACGATATCATTAACTATAGAGGAGATCATATACACATCATTGCTTAAGCTTATCCTGCCGGTATCTATCTCGGTGTAGTCGAGTATCGCGCCGACCTGCTCAAAAAGCCTGTAGCCGGCCTGCTGTACCGAAGTGATCTGCTCTCTTATCTCTTTATCGTGAACCTTTTTTATTATTATGGAGGTGATGCCGGTAACGGCATTTATGGGAGTTCGAAACTCGTGGGAAACATTTGTTAAAAAGTCCTCCGTCCTGCGGTTCGTATCCTCAAGATTTTCTATTATCTCACTGTATTCCTCACGCTCCTTTTTTCTTGAATCAAGTATCAGAAGAGTTATGCGCGCAAATACGAATATCAGGAAAAGATGCAGGAATATCCTTGTAATGGTCAGCGGATCAGCTGTAAGCTCCCCGTTTCCCGCCATTATCAGAAGATCGTAGACTATGGTTATGTAATAGCTTACAAGTGTCAGATTAACGAAAACGGCACTCCCCGTCATGGAAAATAAAAGCATGAGCAGTGCCGCTATGCCCACAAGGTCAAATGTGCTTGTGGTGTGAATGCCGTAAAAGAAAAACGAGACAAGCATCAGCGTCGCATGTATCCACAGACGGTATTTTCCGGCAAAAAGCCTTGTGATATGTATAAACCACCCGAAAATGAGCCCGATCACGATAAGGGGTATGGCCCATGTTTCCCATCCCATTATCACTGTCTCTGCGGCAAGCACGACCGAAAAGATCGTATATGTGGCAAGTATCGTGATATTCGAGACCTTTTTGATCTCGTTTTCGCTGCTTATGTTATTCAATCACTCTTCCCTCATTTTATATTCATTGTCATCGTCTATCATCGAAAGCAGGATATCCGCAAAGCCCGGATCAAACTGGGTGCCGCGGCACCTTTCCACTTCCGAGCGGACCTTTTCCTGCGGAAGTACATCTCGGTAGCTCCTCCGGCTCGTCATGGCATCGTAAGCATCCGCCACTGCGATTATCCTCGCCTCCTCGGGAATGTCCTCTCCCTTAAGTCCGTCGGGATATCCCTTTCCGTCATAGCGCTCGTGATGCCAGCGGGCACCCGTGGCCATTTTGGGAAATTCCGTAATATTTTTAAGTATCCTTGCACCCATGACAGGGTGATTCTGGATCACACCGTATTCCTCATTTGAAAGCTTTGAAGGCTTATTTATTATCGCATCGGGTACGCCGATCTTACCCACATCGTGAAGCAGTCCCATCATATATATCTCTTCAAGCCTTTTTTCATCGAAGCCCGCTCTTCTTGCGATCTCCCTTGAATACTGCGCCACCCTTGTTGAATGACCGTTGGTATAGGTATCCTTTGCATCAATGGCTCCGGATAACGCCTTTACTATCTGCATCGTCATCCGTTCGGTCTTATTGTGCTCCTCAATAAGCTGCTCCGTCTTTTTCTTAAGCTGGACGGTCTTTTTTTCCACCTCGCTTGAAAGATCGGACTTGAGCCTTATAAGATCGATGGTGTGTCTTACCCTCAAAAGAAGGACCTCCGGTACAAAGGGTTTTTTTATGAAATCCATTGCCCCGAGTGAAAGTCCCTCGGTCTCTGTATCGGCATCCTCGTCGGCAGTAAGGAATATCACGGGTATGTCCTTTGTAGCCTCATCCTCATTTATCTTTTTTATGGTCTCAAACCCGTCCATGCCGGGCATATGAATGTCAAGCAAAATGAGATCGGGCCTGTTTGCCTTAAGAAAGCCCAAAAGCTCGTCGCCGGACTTAAGACAGCTTACCCTCAGCTCTTCCCCGTTTAATATATGGGATGCCATTTTAAGATTCGATACATCATCATCTACGACGGTTACCCAATCGCTCATCTGCTCTCCTTTGCCGCCTCATATCCCAACGCCAGCGCTCCCATGATACCCTGATCGTCATTAAGGCTCGGAAGCACTATATAGTTTTTGATATCATCAAGCTCCTTTACGGAAGCATAGTGATTGTCTTTTTTAAGGACCTCACTGTGTATACGTTCAAAAAGTCCCGGACTGTGCATCACTCCCCCGCCTATGATTATCTTCTGCGGAGCGTAGGTATAGATAAAGGCTGTGATCGCCTGTGCAAGATAGTCAGCCTCGATCTCCCATGCAAGGTCGTTGTCGGTAAGCTCGCTTGCGGGTCTCCCCCATCTGTCCTTCATTGCAGAGCCCGATGCCATTCCCTCAAGGCATATCCCGTGATAGGGGCACCACCCCTCATAGGTATCCTTCGGATGGCGTATCATAAGGATATGTCCCGCCTCGGGATGAGCCGCACCGTGCAGGAGCCTTCCGTTTATATAAACTCCCGCCCCGACACCGGTTCCGATCGTGATATATACCACGGTATCAAGTCCCTTTGCCTGCCCGAAGGTGACCTCTCCCAAGACCGATCCGTTCACATCCGTATCAAACCCCATCGGGATGTCAAGCTCCTTTTTCATCGTTCCGAGAAAATCGAAATCTATCCATTTGAGCTTTGTGGTCTTTAAGATATATCCGTAGGTCTCCGATTTCCTATTAAGATCTATGGGTCCGAAGCACCCTATACCCAGCGCCTCAACATCCCTGCTCTTAAAATATTCGATAAGCTTCGGCATCGTGATCTCCGGCGACTCTGTGGGTATCGATACCCTGTCCGTAAATTTTCCCGTTTCATCCCCGACAGCGCAGACCATCTTCGTACCGCCCGCTTCCAATGCTCCTATCTTCATTTTATTTTCCCTTACCTTTCATCCTGTTGTCGTTACAATCCAGTGTCTCAAAAGTCCTTAACATCAATTAAACGATTGCTAAAAATGCGATTAATTGAAAAGTATTATATCATTAGAATTAAAAAAATGATACAATACGTTTAATAATATAAGGAGGTAGGATCATGGCAAGTGCATATGATGTTGCGGATTTTTTTGTTGATTTGGCAAAATATGACGAAAACGAAACAATAACAAATATGAGAATTAATAAATTGCTTTATTTTTCGCAGGCATGGCATATGGTACGCCACAATAAACCCTTATTTGCCGAAGATTTTGAAGCGTGGGATTATGGTCCTGTTATACCTTGTATTTATCAAAAATACAAGGATAGCGGCAAGAATAATGTTTGTGATATCAGCAGTGATTATTCATCTGATGTGTTTACAGATGAAGAAATGGATACTTTATTAGATGTTGCCAAGTATTACAAACAATTTTCAACAACTAATCTTGTCGAAAAAACACATATGCGGGGTACCCCGTGGGATTCTGTGTATCAAAAAGGAAAGAACAACCTCATAGATAAACCGTCCATTTATGCATATTTCAAAAAAGAAGCACCTTTAGATAGTTTTTTTATTCCTAAATATTTATATGATACAGCCTGCAGCGGAGAAAGGAATGATAATGGGGTATTGATTTTACCAAAGGAAGATTAAAACCCATTGATGTGATTGGAGTTCAGGAAAAATTAAGAGAAGTATTATGACTGTCAAAAAAATCCACCCTTGCCATTTCTGGCTTGGGTGGATTTTTTATCCTTAAAGTCTCACTTTACCGTAACCGAAAAGCTTTTTTGCAGATTCGACCTGCTTGTGTTCGGATACCAGTCGCATCCCTTAGCCCATACGGTAAATATTCCCTTTCCCTTGGCTCTGGCTCTGATAACAAATACCATATGATCACCCTCTGACTTTGAGCTGACAATCTCAATACCGCCACTATAGCTTGATTCCATTCTTTTATATGTCGCTACCTCATTTTCATTCAGCATCGGATAAACAATAACATTTGCTGTCTCTCCCAAAGCAAGTGTGGCAGGCATATTCTTCACTGATATTGACTTCGGCTTGCTATAATAACCGCCTTCTCTGATGCCTCCCTGAATACCTTTACTATAATCTACCACCTTGCTTACAACTCTGTACTGCCTCTTATCCCCTCTTGTAAGCTCTGAATTATCAGTCCATGTGCCCGATGTAGTAAGGTAGCCGCCTGCATATTCCCAATTTCCGCCATTAGTTCTCTTTTCGATATAATATCTGACATTGCTGTTCCTGCTGTCTGCAGCGACAGTAACTCTTGCTCCCTGACGGATATTATTATCGTTATCTTCAACCTTAACACTTGTAGCAGCAAACGGGACTGCCTTGGCTCTCTTATAAACCGGCTTTGTTGAAGTACTGAGATCAAATTGTCCGCCATTTGTTGCCACGATACAGTACCAATACCACTCTCCAGTCACTACGTTTGTGTCAGTAAACGCTATTGTCGCCCCATCAGTCTGCCCATATGTGTATTTTTTTGCCTGATTAGCTTTATAAAGAGCCTCCCACGCATCGACAGTCTTTGGATCTGCCGGCAAAACCTCAGTCCTGTATACAACATATCCCTTATCAGCCCCTTTAAGCTTATTCCATTTAACTCTGATCTTTCCTTCATAGCCATTTACTCCGGCATTAGCCGCAGTGAAATTCTTAACTGAAACACTCGCCAATGTTGCCATACCAAGATCTGTGTCTGACCTTTTATCAAAATTATAATTAACATCCGTATTTTTGATATCATACTTGGGTATTACAACATACATGTAGATCTTTCCCGTTACCACTTCATTATTCTTGCTGTCCTTATCTACATATTTGTTATAATCACCGACAAAATTACCACTTGTAAGGTCATAAAGCTGTTTTTTGTCTCCGGTCTTTCCTTCTGCTCCATCCGATTCCTTAAGCGTACCTGACTTCCTTCCGCTTACTTTTTTTATCAAAGTAAATCCGTCCAGACTGGTAATATCAAGTATATTATCCGGTACATC
>JAGBOJ010000053.1 GCA_017633935.1 Lachnospiraceae bacterium
GGTGCCCATATCTCAACCCTGTTGCTGACTCTGTTTTACAGATTCATGCCCGACCTTATCTTTCAGGGGCATGTCTATATAGCGATGCCTCCGCTCTACATGGCTCAGCCCGTAAAGGGAGAGCCGGAATATCTCTATGATGACAGGGCGCTTGCAGAATACAGGAAGACCCATAAAGGAAGCTTTACGCTTCAGAGATATAAGGGATTAGGGGAAATGGATTCAGAGCAGCTCTGGGAAACCACCATGGACCCCGAAAGACGCAGGATGAGGCTTGTCAGCATAGATGATGCAAGGCTTGCTTCGTCAACGACAGAGCTTTTAATGGGTAACGAGGTGGCACCGAGAAAGGATTTTATCTACGAGCACGCAAAAGATGCCATGCTGGATATATGATAATATAAAGTTAAGGAGCAGTTAATGATAACCGACAGGATAATCAATTCCGAATATTCGGATATAATGCAGAAATCTTATATAGATTACGCGATGAGCGTCATAATAAGCCGGGCGATCCCCGATATAAGGGACGGATTAAAGCCGGTACAAAGGCGGACGCTTTACGATATGGGGGAACTGGGATTAAGGAGTGACAGACCCTACAGAAAATGTGCCCGTATCGTTGGCGATACCATGGGTAAATACCATCCTCACGGTGACAGCTCGATATATGAAGCGCTGGTGGTGATGGCACAGGATTTTAAAAAGGAATGTCCGCTTGTTGACGGTCACGGCAATTTCGGCTCCATAGAAGGAGACGGGGCCGCTGCAATGAGGTATACGGAGGCAAGGCTTCAGACCCTTACCGAAGAGGTGTTCTTAAAGGATCTCGATAAGGATACCGTGGATTTTGTGCCGAATTTTGATGAGACGGAAAAAGAGCCCGAGGTGCTTCCGGTAAAGATACCGAATTTCCTTATAAACGGCTCGGAGGGTATCGCGGTCGGAATGACGACCTCCACACCTCCGCATAATCCCGTGGAGATAATAGAGGCGCAGAAGGCCTATATTAAAAACCGTGACATCACACTTGACGAGCTTTTAGAGATCGTAAAGGGTCCGGATTTTCCCACCGGAGGAATAGTCACAAATGCCGATGAATTAAAGAATATATACGAATCGGGCACGGGTAAGATAAAGATCAGGGGGAAGGTGATCACGGAAAAGGGAAAAAACGGAAAGACAAATCTGGTCGTTACCGAGATCCCCTATACGATGATAGGCTCGGGTATAAGCAAATTTATGTCGGATGTCGCGGATCTTGTGGAATCAAAAAAGACCTCCGATATCGTGGATATTTCAAACCAGTCTTCAAAGGAAGGCATAAGGATAGTAATAGAGTTAAAGCGTGACGCTGATGCGGAGAACATTAAAAATCTTCTCTATTCCAAGACCCGGCTTGAGGATACCTTCGGTGTCAATATGCTTGCCGTATCCGGCGGCAGACCGGAGACTATGGGCTTATATCAGGCCATAGCGTCGCATACGGCATTTTTATTTGATCTTAATACAAGGAAATACACAAACCTTCTGAAAAAGGAGGAAAACAAAAAGGAGATACAGGAGGGACTTATAAAAGCCTGTGACTGTATCGATCTTATAATAGAGATTTTAAGGGGCTCAAAAAAGCGCGAGCAGGCTATAGACTGTCTCGTAAACGGAAATACAACGGGAATAGAATTTAAGAGCCCTCAGTCGGAAAATGATGCCCGTGAGCTTAAATTCACATTAAAGCAGGCAGAAGCCATCCTTGATATGAGGCTTGTAAGGCTCATAGGTCTTGAAATCAATGCCTTAAAAAAGGAATATGAGCAGACCCTTAAGAATATCAAGGACTATAGTGAAAAGCTGAATGACCGCAGCGCGATGTCAAGGCAGATAATTGCCGATCTGGATGAGATAAAGGGGCTTTTTGTAAATAATACAAGGCGTACCGAGATAGGCAATTATTCGACTGCCGTATTTGAGGCAAAGCCCGTCGAAGAAACGGATGTTGTCTTTACGATGGACCGTTTCGGATACGCAAAGCTCATAGATATGCCCACTTTTGAAAGGAACAAAGAGACCATTGAAAATGACGATAATTCCTTCAGATATTATTTTACGGTAAAAAACACCGGCAGGATAGGGATTTTTACAAATACCGGACAGCTTCACATCATAAAGGCACTGTCACTTCCGCTTTCAAAGCTCCGTGACAAGGGGATACCTGTCGATAATTTAAGCAATTTTGACAGCTCCAAGGAAAGATTCGTGCTGGTTTATGACCTTGAGAAGATAATTTCGGGAAATCTTCTTTTTATCACCTCTTTAGGTATGATGAAATTCGTAAACGGAAGTGAATTTGATGTTACGAGCAAGAGGACGGTTTCCTGTACCAATCTTTCGGATAATGACGAGCTGTTTGAGGTTAAGCTTTATGATGAGGAAAATGACAGACAGATACTTTTGCAGAGTAAGGGGGGATTTTTCTTAAGGTTTGCTCTTGAAGAAATACCCGAAAAGAAAAAGGGAGCCGTGGGAGTAAGAGGCATGAAGCTGGCAGAGGGTGATGAGCTTGAGGCTGTTTATTATATGAACTATGCCGATGAAAGGACCATCGAATATAAGGGAAAGCAGATGATGCTTACAAGGGTAAAGCTTACAAAGCGCGACGGCAAGGGAATAAAGGTGAGAATATAAAAAATTTTGACTGATAATTATTTTTATACTATTATATAAAGATAACAGCGTCAAAAGGCTGTATATGTGTATTGAGCATATTTTTTGGAGATATTAAGGATGCGCGTAATAGCGGGAAGCGCCAGAAGGCTTAACTTAAAGAGCCTGCCGGGAGAGGCTACAAGGCCCACTCTTGACAGATATAAGGAAACCCTTTTTAATACGATGCAGAATTATGTGCCGGGGAGTCTTTTTTTAGACCTTTTTGCCGGAAGCGGCAGCATAGGCATCGAGGCCTTAAGCCGTGGCGCAAGGCAGTGTTATTTTATAGAAAATAACAGGAATGCCGTAAAAGTGATAAATGAAAATCTCGAATTTACGCACCTTTCCGACAAGGGTGTGGTCATAACGGCAGACTATATGACCGGGCTTTTCCAGATAGAAAAGAAGGGCCCGTTTGATGTGATATTTATGGACCCGCCTTATGATCGTGACCTCGAGGTACAGGTGATAGGGTATCTTAAAGACTCAAGGCTTGCGGACGAAAATACGCTTATCGTGGCCGAGGCATCAAACGATACGGATTTTTCCTTTATAAATGAGCTTGGATTTATGCTCGTAAAGACAAAGGAATACAAGACAAATAAGCATGTTTTCATAAAAAGGAGCTGAGACGGTTTTTTATAAAGGAGCGGCAGAGCATGAACAGCGCAGTCTATCCCGGAAGCTTTGATCCGGTGACATACGGACATATAGATATCATAAAAAGAGCGGCGAGCATATACGACAGGCTGACTGTCAGTGTGCTCAATAATAATACAAAAAGCCCGTTGTTTTCTACCGATGAGCGTGTTAAAATGTTAAAAGATATCTGCAGGGGGCTTGATAATGTTAAGGTTGATTCGTTTTCGGGGCTTCTTGTGGATTATGTGAAGAACAATGATTTTAATGTGGTCGTAAGAGGACTTCGTGCGATCACGGATTTTGAATATGAGCTTCAGATGGCTCAGACGAACAGAAAGCTTTATCCCGGGGCGGATACGGTATTCCTTACCACAAGCCTTGAATATGCTTATCTGTCATCTACTACCGTAAAGGAGGTTGCATATTTCGGAGGTGATATAAGCCAGTTTGTTCCGGAAGAGATCGCAAAGCTCATTTACGATAAATTTAGGTAAAGCCTTTATTTTCAGATATAGATTTGTATAGAAACGGGGATGACCATGGCAAGTAAAATCGAACAGACCATAGATGATATCTATGAGCTTCTGGATAATTGTAAATATGCTGCTTTTTCCAATAAGGAGAGCATTATAGTTAATAAGGACGATATTTATGAAATGCTCGAAGAGCTCAGGGAAAGGGTTCCCGAAGAGGTTAAGATCTATCAGAAAATGATAGTGAACCGGGATACCATTTTAGAGAATGCAAAAGCCCAGAGCGAGGAAATGCTGGCACAGGCAAGGCAGTATCAGAGCCAGATGGTGGATCAGAATGAGATTATGCAGCAGGCTTACGCGCAGGCAGGAGAGATCGTAAACCAGGCCCGTGCGCAGGCGCAGGAAATATTAAATCAGGCCACCAATGACGCGAACAGCTATCAGCTCCATGCCGTGCAGTATACGGACGATGCGCTGTCAAACCTTCAGGATATTTTAAGCCGGGCCATTACGAGCGCTACTGACAGATACAACGATCTGCTGGCTTCCTTAAATGATGTGATGGACAGGGTTTCCACAAACAGAGCCCAGCTTACACGGCAGGGCGGTATGGAGATTCCGGCAGGGGTTCCGTTTGCAGCCGAGTATAATCAGGCGGAAAACGAAGCATTGAATGCGGCTCCCGTCAATCCGCCGAAACCCGCAGATGACGGTATAAACATTATCTGACAATGATCCGAGTAGGGGCACTTCCCCTACTCGATTAATATAATCCGATTACATTCATCTTTAAGAGGTAGAAAAAATGTCAAAATTTTCATCCCTTGAGCCTAAAAGAGTTTTTGAGATATTTGAGGAGATATGCGCCATTCCCCACGGGTCCGGAAACACGGATGCGATATCCGCATATATTGCCGGCTTTGCCGAAAGGCTCTCCTTAAGCTGTATACGCGATGAGGATAACAATGTATTCATAAAAGCACCGGCAAGCAGGGGCTTTGAGGCTTCAGCACCGGTACTTCTCCAGGGGCATATGGATATGGTCTGTGAAAAGAATTCCCAGTCCAGACACGATTTTAAAAAGGATCCTCTGGATATTGATTTTATGGATGATGACATCTTTGCAAGAGGAACCACGCTGGGCGCCGATGACGGTATCGCCGTGGCATATATACTGGCGCTTTTGGAGTCGGATCATCCCCATCCTCCTCTGGAGTGTCTTTTTACGACGGATGAAGAGGTCGGCATGGAGGGTGTGAAAGCCTTTGATTTTTCAAAGGTGTCGGCAAGGAGAGTCATAAACCTCGATTCAGAGGATGAGGGTGTGATATATGTAAGCTGCGCAGGCGGCATGAGATCAAAGCTTACCGTTCCCTTAAAGAGATATGAGAATTCGGGAGTGCATATAAACATAATAATAAGCGGCTTAAACGGCGGACATTCGGGTGATATGATAGACCGGTACAACGCCAACGCAATTATCGTAATGGGAAGGCTCCTGCATTTTTTGAGCAAGCAGCATAAATTCCATATCATAAGTCTGCAGGGAGGACTTATGGATAACGCCATCCCAAGAGAGGCAAACTGTCATATACTTATTTCAAGATCTAACTCCGGTGATCTTGAAAAGCTTATAGCTGAATTTGAAAAGACCATAAAGAACGAATTTTCGGCAAACGAAAAGAATCTTATGATCTACTGCGAAAATATGGGTGAATCCACCGAACAGGTATTAAAGCCCAGGCTTCAGGAAAGAGTCATATTCCTTTTAAATACCGTACCGGACGGAGTCCAGAATATGTGTGTGGACGAAAAGCAGAAAGGGCTCGTAAAGACATCCTTAAACTTCGGAATCATGAGGCTTAAGGAAGAAAAATTTGAACTTGAGGCCGCCTTAAGGAGCTCTGTTTCCAGTGAAAAATACGCGCTTTCGGATAAGCTTCGTTATCTTGTCGAAAGCATAGGCGGTTCCTACGGCGAATACGGGGATTATCCGGCATGGGAGTTTAACGAGACATCGCCGCTTTTAAATACCCTTACATCGGTATATGAAAAGCTGTACAAAAAGGAGCCGGTCGTAAAGGGGATCCACGCAGGTCTCGAATGCGGTGTGATCTATCACAATCTGAAGCCGGTCGATATCGTTTCTTTCGGGCCTGAGATCACGGGAGCCCATACTCCGAAGGAAAAGCTTTCGATCTCTTCGGCACAAAGGACTTGGGAGCTTCTGCTTTCACTTTTAGAGGAATTAAAATAGGTGAATATCGCGATTGTTACCGGCGCTTCATCGGGAATGGGTGCCGAATGCGTAAAACAGATAACGAAGGTCTATGACAGGCTTGATGAGATATGGATCATCGCAAGGCGTATGGAGCGTTTATGCGGGCTTTCTTTATACAGCGATAAAGTAAAAATCCGTCCGATCCCGATAGATATCACAAATGAGGGGCATATGGAGGCCTTTAACGAGTGCATGAAGGATGCAAAGCCCAAAATAAGAATGCTTGTAAATGCTGCGGGAATGGGGATCATCGGGCGCTTTGACGAAGAGGACTTATTAGATGAGATCGGCATGGTGGATTTAAACTGCAGGGCGCTTACCGCATTTACAAAGATGTGTCTGCCCTTTATGCAAAAAAATTCAAGGATAATAAATTTTGCATCCTCCGCCGCCTTTCTTCCGCAGCCGGATTTTGCGGTTTATGCCGCATCAAAAGCCTATGTGTTAAGCTTTTCAAGAGCTCTGAATAAGGAGCTTAAAAACCGCGGCATATATGTAACGGCAGTCTGTCCCGGTCCTGTGGCTACGGATTTTTTTAAGATTGCCGAAAAGCATCACAAAATGCCCGGCTATAAGAAGCTGGCTTTGGTCAGACCCGAGGCTGTAGTCGAAAAGGCCTTTTGTGACAGTCTCAAAAAAAGGGATGTTTCAGTTTATTCATTTACAATGAACTCTTTAAGATTTTTTACAAAGGTACTTCCGCATTCGCTGTTCCTTTATTTCTGGAAGGAAGGAAAGCAATGAAAAAGGGCGGCTTCGGTTATATAAGGTTTATGCGCAAAAGAACCTTTATACATATGCTTATCTTATTTATCATAGCTTTCGGGATTTTTTTTGCCGGAAAGATCATGTATCCCGATTATTCCACGATGTTTTCGATCACTGCCATTGTTGTATGCATACCGGCTTCAATGAGGACGGTTTCATTTATAATGTTTATGATACATAAGGGCGCGGATAAGGAGCTTTTTGACGAGATATCACCTCTTGCTGGCGATATACCTCTTTTTTATGATTCCGTTATCACAACGGCCGAAAAAAGCTATGATGTTAACGTATTTGCCCTGACCCATGAGCAGATCATCGGCTACAGTCCCAAAAAGGGAAAGGATCTTAAAAAGTTAGAAGAGCATTTAAAAGAAATGGCTTTTAAGAACGGCTTTAAGAGCAGTAATGTAAAGATATTTACGGATACCGGGAAATTTAAGATGCGCCTTGAAAAGCTTTCTTCGGATTTTAAGGAAAAGGACGAAAGCGATGATGCACTGTATAATCTTATCGGAAATCTGTCATTATAAGAATATTATACCGGAGCTGGCAACAACGGCAATTTATTTCGTTTTTGAATATAAAAATATATGAGGGAATTTGTTATAAATAAAAAAGAGGAGGGGCTTACTGTTTACAAGTACTCCGTCAGGATATTAAATAAGGCTCCCGGCGGCATGATAAGAAAGTTCCTTCGGAATAAAAATATAGAATTCAATCATAAAAGATCGGACGGTTCGGAAAAGATAAGCGCAGGCGATACGATCAGTTTTTTTCTTTCCGACGAAACCTTTGAAAAATTCAGTGCCGGCGATGTGTTAATATATGACGGCCCTCTGCCCGATAAAAAGCGCATTATATATGAGGATGAGGATTTTCTTTTTTATGATAAGCCGGCCGGAATGCTTTCTCAATCGGACAGCTCTCATGAGATCTCATTAAACGACAGACTTTTGGCTTATAAAAAAGCCACGATGACGGTAAAGCCCTCCGTCTGCAACAGGCTTGATAAAAACACCTCAGGGCTTGTGCTTTGCGGATTGAGCATTAAGGGACTTCAGACTCTTGATTCCGCGATTCATGACAGGCGTATAAAAAAGGTCTACAGATTTATTGCGGAGGGAGAATTTAATACAAGCGGGAGGGTTAGGCTTTATTTAAAAAAAGACCGTCCGGGCAATAAAGCCTGTATTTATGAAAGACCGGTAAACGGCGCGGATGAGGTTCTAACCGATTTTAATATATTAAAGAGCACCCCTGATTATACTTATGCCGAGGCTCTTCTGATCACGGGAAAGACTCATCAGATAAGAGCGGTTTCATCTTATCTGGGGCACCCGATAGCCGGTGATATCAAATACGGGGCAAAGAAAGGAAGAGCTTTACGGCAGCTTCTGCATTCATATATTGCCGCTTTTCCGGATGATATTCTGGACGGAAGGGAGTTTAAGGCGCCTTTACCCGGCGATATGGAAGACTTTATTAAGAAATATCTGTGATATGGCCACATGGAATTCAAGAGGGCTTAGAGGCTCCTCGTTTGAAGAGCTGATAAACCGTACAAACGAAAAATACGAGCAGAGTCATCTTGCTCTTATACAGAAAATACCCACTCCGATCACGCCGGTAAGGTTTGATAAGGAGACAAGACAGATCACGCTTGCCTATTTTGAACAGCAGAGCACGGTTGATTATATCGGAACCGTACAGGGCATCCCGGTATGCTTTGATGCCAAGGAGAGTGCGGTAGATACATTTTCGCTTCAGAACATACATGAGCATCAGATGTTCTTTATGCGGGAATTTGAAAGACAGGGCGGGATATCCTTTGTTTTGATTTATTACACCGTAAAGGATATAATGTATTATCTGACATTTAAGCTGCTTGACAGCTTTTGGCGCAGAAAGGAAGACGGAGGGCGTAAAAGCTTCCGCTTTGAAGAGCTTGATAAGAGATATATCATTGAAATGAGGCCCGGGATTCTTGTCCCTTATCTTGATTATATACAAAAAGATCTTAATGAAAGGCAGTAAGGAAAAGTGAATTCAAAATTATTACATACTCCCGACGGGGTAAGGGATTCCTACGGGGATGAATATGAAAAAAGACTTAAATTAGAGCTTAAGCTGCATGAGGTTTTAAAAAAATTCGGATATAAGGATATAAAGACACCTTCTTTTGAGTATTACGATATATTTGACAGCGAGATCGGTACCACACCTCAAAACGAGCTATACAAGTTTTTTGATAATGACAACAATACCCTCGTTTTGCGTCCGGATTTCACGCCGGGGGTGGCAAGGGCTGCGGCAAAATATTTTATACGTGATAACGAGACCGTAAAGCTTTCCTATATGGGAAATGTCTTTTCAAACAATTCCTCCTATCAGGGAAAGCTTAAAGAAAAAGCGGAAATCGGCGCTGAATTTATGGGGGATGCTTCGGTAGAGGCCGACGCGGAAATGATAAAGCTGACCGTAGAGCTGCTTAAGGCCTCGGGGCTTAAGGATTTTCAGGTTTGTATCGGAAATGCCTTTTATTTTAAGGGACTGTGCAGGCAGGCGGCTTTAAGTGAAAAGGCCGAATTAAAGCTTCGGGAGCAGATATCAAATAAAAATCTGGTTTCGGCCTCGGAGATACTTGACGAAAACGGTATTACCGGACAGATAAGGGATGCCATATTAAAGTGTGTGGATCTTTTCGGGGATGAAAGCATCCTTGATGATGCCGCGGAAGCTGCCGGAAATGAGACGGCGCTTAATGCGGTTAACAGATTAAAGCAGGTTTATGAAGAGCTTAAAAAAACCGGCATCGAAAAATACATCACCTTTGA
>JAGBOJ010000054.1 GCA_017633935.1 Lachnospiraceae bacterium
AATTATAAATCAAGAAGGCTGTTTTTTAAGGGACTTGATGAGGATATGGTCTATGAATTTGCGGAGGGCTATGACGGCGCATCTCCCCTTCACGGAGCAACGCTTATGAATGCGGGCATAAATATCGAGCCGATCCCGGGAGACATACAGGCAAGGCTTATATATATTAAAAGCGTATCAGGCGGGCTTTTTAAAGGCATTCTGACGGAGCTGATGGGTGCCTGAGCAGACCTAAAGATTTATGTTTACATGGCTTCTTTGGATATAAGATCTGAACTGTAAAACGGAGGCATGATGGAAAGGATAGCAAAGAGAATAAAGCTTACCGACAATCCGTTTCTTAATATGTATGATCTGGATGCGGTGAAGACAAACGGCGAAAAGTTCAAATATTATTTTGCCACGAGGCGGAAGGATGACGATCTGCGGATAGACACTCACAGCACCGAGGCGGACGGGATATCCCTCTTTGCCGTGTATGGTGAAAAAAAGGACAGTGTGGTGCTTATAAAGGAATTCCGCTATCCGATAAACGATTATATTTATGATGTGCCTGCCGGTCTTATAGAGCACGGAGAGTCACCGGGACTTGCGGCGATAAGGGAATTTAAGGAAGAGACGGGGATGGAGTTTACTCCGGCGGACTTCGGGGATGCGGCAGGAAGAAGAAGCGCATATCCGACCGTAGGGCTTACAGACGAGATGATAGCGACCGAGTTCGGCTTCGCATCGGGAATGCCGGATAAGAGCAGACAGGAAAGCTCTGAGGATATCACGACAGTTATAGCGGACAGGCAGGAATGCAGGAGGATAATACGTGAAGAGAGAGTTTCGATGAGAGCTCTGTTTTTGATAATGCTTTTTCTGAATTCACCGGAAGATGATCCGTTGGGGTTTTTGAGGATATAAGGGAAGAGAGGATAAGTAAGATGGGACTTATAAAATTAAAGCCGGCCTGCAAGGATTACATCTGGGGCGGAGACAGACTTAAGAAAAATTACGGCAAGGAGTTTGAGGGAGCTGTACTTGCGGAAACATGGGAGCTTTCGGCTCACCCCGACGGACCCTCGGTTGTGGTATCGGGGGAATATTCGGGAAAGACCTTTCCTGAATATATAGAGGCGAAGGGAAAGGAGATCCTCGGGAAGGATTGCGGGGAGTTTGAAAATTTTCCCGTACTCATCAAATTCATAGACGCAAAGCAGAATCTTTCGGTGCAGGTGCATCCGAGTGACGAATACGCTCTTAAGAACGAAAACCAGTACGGTAAGACGGAATGCTGGTATATCGTGGATGCAGAGCCGGGTGCCGGGATATATTTCGGATTAAAGGAAGGACTTACAAAGGAGGAATTTGCCTTAAAGATACGGGATAACACGCTGCTTGATGCGCTTAATTTTGTCCCCGTAAAAAAAGGAGAAATGTATTTTATAAAATCCGGAACGCTGCATGCCATAGGAGCCGGGACCCTTATAGCGGAGATACAGCAGAATTCCAATGTTACCTACAGGGTGTACGATTTCGGAAGGGTGGGGGCGGACGGAAAGCCCCGTGAGCTCCACATAGAAAAGGCAATAGAGGTGTCTGATATTTCCGGGATAAGGCCGGAATATGATTTCGGGACACATCTTGCACAGTGCAGGTATTTTACCGTTGACTCACTTGATGCAGACGGCAGGGCAGAGCTTAATGCGGACGACAGGTCGTTTGTGTCGGTGCTTGTGACGGAGGGAGAGGGAAAAATAAGGGTTGAAGGAGAGGAAATGCAGCTTTTGCCCGGTGACAGTGTTTTTATTGACGCCGGAAGCGGAAGGATAGAAGTCGAAGGGAATATCAAAGCTCTTGTAACAAGAGTTTAGGAAAGAGAGTTTTTATTATGGTTTTTAAATGCTCGTCCTGCGGATCCTGCATGACCTATGATTTTAAGGGAGATACGCTTAAATGCCCAAACTGCGGCAATACGGACAATCCGGATATCGAATATGACAATAAGGAGAATTTCGATCTGTGTCCGATCTGCGGGGGTCAGCTTAATCTGGGAAAATACGGCAGTGCTGTAAAATGCGGATACTGCGATTCCTATGTGGTAAGCGACACAAGGCTTGGCGGAGATAATACCCCCTACCGGATAATACCCACTACCATAACGAAAAAGGAAATGTTTGAGCTTCTGACCAAAAAATTCGGGAAGTATCTTTGCATAATCCCCGAGATATTCAGTCAGAGCAGGCTTAAGGAGGTAATAATAGAGTATGTGCCCTACTGGGTATACCGTTTCGGAGTAAGGGCGGTATATAACGGCGTGGTAAAAGAAAGTGTGACTACGGGCAATACCACGGTGACGGATACCTACAATGTATCGGAGACATGGGATCTTGATATGGGCAATGTTCCGGTGGATGCTTCAGACAGGATGCCCGATGAGATCCTTGATGCGCTTGAGCCCTTTGATTTTAAGAAGGGTCTTGATTTTAAGCCCGAGTATCTTTCCGGATCAAACAGTGAGCTTTTTAATCATGACAGTGATTTCTACAAGGAAGAGGCATCATATAAGGTATGTGACTGTGTTTATGAATTTATTGACGACAGGATTCACGAGAAATTTCCGCATGCCGTAAATATTACCGATAAGAAGCTCAGGGATGAGACGATAATCAATATGAGAACACTGGACAGGGATTATTATCTTCTGCCGGTATACAGATATTCATATACCTTTGAAGACGGAAAGGTGCTTGATTACTATGTGAACGGTCAGACAAAGGAGATATACGGTACGGCTCCGATATCAAAGAAGCGCCTGTGGGGTGCGATCGCTGCCATTGTCACTGCTTTTGCGGGAGGGGCTGCGCTCATAACCACATTTCTTATGCTGATAGGAGGTGCCGTATGAGATACAAAAGATTTCTGCTGGGATGCTTTATAGGAGGTGCCGCGGGTCTGCTCATAAGCTTTATCGTGATATTTGTCATTATAAATTCTTCAGCGGAAATGGCAAATACGGGCTGCGATACGACCGAAAGAGTATTTGATTACGGAAAGCTCTTAAACAGCGAAGAGACTGAGCTGCTCAGGCAGGAGATAGCCGGGATAAGCGCGAAATCCCGTTCGGATTTTATAGTGATGACGGACGGGGAGAACCTTACCGATCCTCAGATGATAGCAAAAACATCGGGCTTTATGGACAGTCACGGATTCGGCTGGGACAAGCCGAACGGAGATGCCGTTCTGCTGTATCTTAATATGACGACAAGGTTTGTGTATGTGAATACCTACGGAAGAGCCACGGATGTGATCGGGAATGAAGGTTCGCTGTATGAAAAGGCGGTGGAGATAGTCGGGTCGGATCACGCGGCCTACGGTGAATACTATAAAGGGCTTTCAGAAGGGCTTAAATATATATCATGGCATATGAGGATGGGTAAATTCATACCGAGACCGGGGGTGTTTGCGGTGATCCTCATAGCAGGGGCGATGATATGCGTGGGTATATTACTTGCCACCCAGAGTTCGCCTCTTTCGGATAAGCCTGTGGGGATTAAGGATTATCTTAATAGCAGCACCATCACGGCGCAAAAGACGATACATACCGGACACAGTGTCATACACCACAGCTCATCAGGCTCCGGCGGTCACGGCGGCGGAGGCGGCGGTGGCGGAGGCGGCCACGGCGGTGGAGGAGGACATTTTTAACATAACAGATAAGGGAATACAGATTAAGATAACATAAGTGTGAAACTATAAAATTATTTTTAACAGGAGAAACAGCTATGAAATTTACGGAAGGATACTGGCTTAGAAGTGAAAGGGTGGATGCATCCTACGGGGCACAGGCATTTGAGGTTTTAAGGATCAAAAACGGAATGAGGGTGATAGCGCCTACGCGTCCCGTTAAGAGCAGGGGAGACGCGCTCGATCAGACTGTGCTCACGCTTGAATTCACATCATTTAACAAAAATGATATAAGGGTGTGTATAAGGCATTTCGAGGCTTATGATGCTAAAAAACCCGAATATGAGCTTAACGAGGCACCGGAAGAGACAGAGGTGGAGATCGATGATGAAAAGGCGGTGATGAGTGTCGGAACTGACGGACTTAAGGTTGTTGTCGACAGGAATACCTGTGATTTTCACTTCGAGGCAAACGGCAGGCTTCTTACGGGCTCCGGCTTCAGGAACTTCGGCTATATGAGATGGGACAAGCACCCCAAGACAATGTTTATGCAGGATAATTATATGGTCGATGACTATAAGCCGTATATGCTGCAGGAGCTTTCGATAAAGCCGGGAGAATATATATACGGCTTCGGTGAACAGTTTACGGCATTTACAAAAAACGGTCAGACCATAGACATCTGGAATGAGGACGGCGGCACGGCCTCGCAGGCGGCATACAAGAATATCCCGTTCTATCTTACAAATGAAGGCTACGGTGTGTTTGTGGAAGAGACCGGCACGGTGTCCTTTGAGGTATCAAGCGAGAAGGTGGAATATGTGGGCTTTTCGGTAGAGGGAGAGAGTCTTTCGTATCACCTTATCTACGGACCGACCATAAAGGAGGTGGTATCAAATTACACAAATATCACGGGCAGACCCGCACTTCCTCCTTCATGGACCTTCGGACTCTGGCTTTCGACTTCCTTTACGACCAATTATGATGAGGCAACCACAAGCTCATTTATAGACGGGATGAAGGAAAGGGATATCCCGTTAAGCGTATTCCATTTTGACTGCTACTGGATGAAGGCATTTCACTGGTGTGATTTCAACTGGGATGATGAGACCTTCCCTAACGTGGAGGATATGCTGAAGCGTTATCATAGCGATAAGGGAGTGAAGATCTGCGCATGGGTAAATCCTTATATTGCGCAGGGTACGGATACATTTAAGGAAGGTGTTGAAAACGGATATTTCCTTATGCGAGCCGACGGAAAGGGAGTAAAGCAGATCGATAACTGGCAGCCGGGAATGGCGATAGTCGATTTCACGAATCCCGATGCCGTAAAATGGTATAAGGGTAAGATAAGAAGGCTTTTAGAGCAGGGCGTAGACAGCGTAAAGACCGATTTCGGCGAGAGGATACCGATAGATGTGAAGTATCATAACGGAGCCGATCCGAAATCCATGCACAATTATTATACATATCTTTATAATAAAGCAGTGTTTGAGACCGTGGAGGAGGTTAAGGGAAAAAACAATGCCGCTCTTTTTGCGAGGAGTGCGACAGCCGGAGGACAGAAATTCCCGATACACTGGGGAGGAGACAGCTCGGCGAGCTATGCGTCCATGGCAGAGAGCTTAAGGGCCGGCTTAAGCCTTGCTCTTTGCGGCTTCGGCTTCTGGAGCCATGATATATCGGGCTTTGAAGCTACCGCCACACCGGATCTTTATAAAAGGTGGGTACAGTTCGGACTTCTTTCCTCGCACAGCAGACTGCACGGTTCGAGCAGTTACAGGGTTCCGTGGCTCTTTGATAAGGAGGCAGATGAGGTTGTAAAATATTTTACAAAGCTGAAGTGTACCCTTATGCCCTATATATATCTTAAGGCTGTGGAGTCGCATGAAAGCGGTATACCGGTGCTTCGTCCGATGATAATGGAATTTCCGGACGACCCGGCCTGCAGGTGTCTTGATATGCAGTATATGCTGGGAGACAGGCTGCTTGTGGCTCCGGTATTTAACGCTGAGGGAACTGCGGAATTTTATGTGCCCGACGGCGGAGTATGGACGGACTATATCTCAGGCAAAAAATACGAGGGAGGCAGATGGTATAAGGAAAAATACGACTATATGTCACTTCCGCTGCTTGTAAGACCTGATACCATACTTCCCATAGGCGGCAGGGATGACAGACCCGATTATGATTATATGGAAGGGTTAACGCTTAAATGCTACGAGCTTAAGGAAAAGGAAGAGACGGAAGTATATATCCCCGAACCCGACAGCGTAAATAAGAACAAGATAATAGTATCGAAGAACGGGGACAGTATAAATGTATATCCGGATCACATTCCGGCTTTGATACAGTAGTCAAAATAGGTATCGCGTATTGAGGTGTAGAGCACACTGAAATAGTTGCCGTCACCGGATCTTATACCGAATACGATCTTTGAGCCTACCTGTCCGCAGCACAGGTAGGCTGCATTTTTCCTGTCATGGATGAGGTAAACCTTCGTACCGTGGGCAAGGTTCTGCGTAGAGCCTCCTTCGGGAAGCCCTCCTATGCCGTATACATAGCGGGACTCATAAGCTTCATTTGCATCCTTTGTCTTTTTATAGGTATTTATGACTACACTGACGGATGGGTCGGAGCGGGAATAAGTGGATATGGAGAAGCCGTCAGTAATGCTTTCGCTGCGTGAAAAACCGGAGCAGACAGTGGCGACGGATTCGGTAAAGATCTCCTCATAGGATTTAGCCGCAATAGTCTGTGAAACGATATAGCCGATAAAGACAGAGGCTGTTATGACTGTAATGGCAAGAGGCAGGAGCTTTTTATTCATAAAAATCACCTCCTTCGGGCTGTGAATGATGCTGCGAATTGTGACCATGGCTGATGTCACGAATTGCTCTGCTGCTAAAGCAGCTCCTGCAATTCTAAAACACTCGCAATCTGCGCTATCGCGCTACTTGCCTCGGGGCATTGGTGCACAAAGTGCACCAATGCGTGCCCGTCAAATGTCCACTGGACATTCGACCGTGTTTTGCGGGTCATAAAGTCACAAAAAGCCATGCAAGCATGTCTTTTGTGACCTTGTGACCCTAACATCATTATATCACTTTATCCGTTTGAAAAGATAGTGTATAATAACTCTTTTAGGAGAGGAGAGTTGTAGGAGAAAATTGAGTGTATTGAGTGATCTGCTTTCCGGTTGCGTCTGCGATACGGAGAAGCTGAATAAGTATATCGAATTTACGGATGATGAAAAAAAAGAGCTTGATGATATAATAAAGAGATATCCGGTGAGGGTAACGCCCTATTATCTGGGACTGATAAATAAAGAGGATAAAAACGATCCCATAAGGAAGCTGTGTATACCCGAGAGACTTGAATATTCCGAAGGCGGGCTTGAGGATACCAGCGGGGAGCAAATAAATACGGTGATCCGCGGAATGCAGCATAAATACAGGCAGACGGTGCTGGTGCTCACCACAAATAACTGCGCCGCATACTGCAGGCACTGCTTCAGAAAGAGAATGGTGGGAAGCAGGCCCGATGAGGTTGCAGAAAGCCTGTCTGATATGGCTGCATATGTAAAAGAGCATCCTGAGATCAACAATGTCTTATTATCGGGCGGGGATGCCTTTGTAAATGAAAATGAGCTTATCAGGGATTATCTGGAAGCTTTTTCGGAGATAGAAAATGTGCGGCTTATAAGATTCGGCACAAGGGTACCGGTGGTGCTGCCTCAGAGGATATATGAGGATGAGGAGCTGTTAAATATCCTTCGCAAATATTCATCAAGGGTTCAGCTTGCGGTTATAACGCAGTTCGATCATCCGGGAGAAGTGACTGAAGAGGCAAAAAGAGCCGTACACGCGCTTATGGAGTGCGGAGTGTATGTCAGGAACCAGACGGTATTGTTAAAGGGTGTAAACGATGATCCCGAAGTGATGGCAGAGCTTGCAAACGGCATTGTTTCGATAGGAGTCCAGCCTTATTATATTTTCCAGTGCCGTCCGGTACTGGGGGTAAAGAACCAGTTTCAGGTGCCCTTTAACAGAGGCGAGGAGATACTTAAAAAAGCAAAGACAATGATGAACGGTCAGGCAAGGAGCTACAGATATGTGCTCTCACATCCCACGGGAAAGATCGAGGTGATCGGACGCGACGGGGAAGAGATGCTTTTTAAGTATCATGAGGCAAAGGCCGATGCCGATCAGGGAAGGCTCTTTAAGCTGAAGCTCCCCGATGATAAGTGCTGGCTTAGTATGGATGATGTGGCTTACAGTGGAAAGTAAAAAATATATTTCAGACAGAGGAGATAATGAAAAATGGGTATTTATGAGGAATTGCAGGAAAGAGGTCTTGTAGCACAGGTTACGGATGAAGGCGAGATAAGGGATCTGATAAACAGGGGAGGAGCAAAGTTTTATATAGGCTTTGACCCTACGGCTGATTCGCTGCACGTGGGACATTTTATGGCTCTTTGCCTGATGCGCAGACTTCAGCAGGCAGGGAACAGGCCCGTGGTGCTTATCGGAGGAGGGACCGGCTATATCGGTGACCCTACGGGAAGGACCGATATGCGCTCAATGATGACTCCCGAAACGATACAGCACAATTGCGACTGCTTTAAAAAGCAGATGGAGCGTTTTATCGAATTCGGAGAAGATAAGGCAATAATGGTCAATAATGCCGACTGGCTCCTAAAGCTTAACTATATAGATTTTCTGCGTGAGGTCGGAGCACATTTTTCGGTGAATACGATGCTTCGTGCCGAGGCTTACAAGGCGAGGATGGAAAGAGGACTTTCGTTCCTTGAATTCAACTATATGGTGATGCAGGCGTATGACTTTTATTATCTGCATGAGAATTACGGTGTCAATATGCAGTTCGGAGGAGATGACCAGTGGAGCAATATGCTGGCGGGAACCGAGCTCATAAGAAAGAAGAAGGGTGAGGACTGCTATGCAATGACACAGACGCTTCTGCTTAACAGCGAGGGAAAGAAGATGGGCAAGACCGCAAAGGGTGCGGTATGGCTTTCACCCGAAAAGACGACTCCCTACGAATTCTACCAGTATTGGAGAAATGTGGATGATGCGGATGTGATGAGGTGCTTTAAGCTGCTTACCTTCCTGCCCCTTGATGAGATAAAGGAGATGGGAACGTGGGATGCAGGCCGCATAAACGAAAAGAAGGAGATCCTTGCCTACGAGCTTACAGAGCTTGTACACGGCAGGGAAGAGGCGGATAAAGCGCAGGCAACGGCCAGAGCCCTTTTTTCCGGCAAAGGCGATGAAGCAAATATGCCGTCTGCCCGGCTTTCGGATGATGTGTTTGCCGACGGAAAGGCAGACATCCTTACAATACTTGCAGCTTCAAAGCTTGCGCCTTCAAGGAGTGAGGCAAGAAGACTTGTACAGCAGGGCGGTATAAGTATTAACGACGAAAAGGTTACGGACGTGGGGGCTGCTTACACAAAGGAAGATATAGAAAAAGGATTTATCGTTAAAAAAGGTAAGAAGGGATTTTTTAAGATCGTACTGTAACGGATGAATTGGTTAAAGGTATGGAAAGAATACTTGTAGTTGATGATGACGCCGTAATGGCGCGTACCATCCATAAGATGCTTGCACAGAGCTACAGCTCTTTTATGGCGGGCTCAGGAAAGGACGCGATCAAATATCTCGAAAAATACGAAGCGGATCTGGTGCTCCTTGATGTGAATATGCCCGAGATGGACGGCTTTGAGACACTCCTTAAGATAAGGGAGATAAGAGGGCTTGAAGATCTTCCGGTTCTTTTTCTGACGGCTGAGGACAACAGCAATATAGAGATAAAATGTCTGCAGGCGGGAGCATCGGATTTTATCAGAAAGCCCGTGGTGCCGGAGGTTTTAAGGCTGAGGGTTTCGCATATATTAGAGCTTTACAAGCTGCGTAACAATCTTGCATCGGAGGTTGAGAAGCAGACAGATAAGATAAGACGTCAGCAGGATATCATGAGGCTCATGTCCATGCAGATGGTATATGCACTTTCGGATACGATAGAGGCAAAGGACAAATATACCAACGGTCATTCACACAGGGTCGCGGAGTATTCAAAGGAAATAGCAAGGCGCTTCGGGTACAGTGATGAAAAGCTGGATGAGGTGATGACGACGGGACTCCTTCATGATGTGGGAAAGATCGGAGTTCCGGATACCATCATAAATAAGACGGGGAAGCTTGACGATGACGAGTATGCCCTTATGAAAAAGCATCCGGCTATCGGCGCGGGGATCCTTGAAAAGATCACAACAGTGCCGGATATAGCCATCGGCGCACACTGGCACCATGAAAGATATGACGGCAAGGGTTATCCTGACGGCCTTAAGGGAGAAGAAATCCCCGAGATCGCCCGGATCATCGGGGTAGCCGATGCGTACGATGCGATGACAAGCCGCAGGAGCTACAGGGATGTGATGAGTCAGGAGAAGGTCAGAGAGCAGATCGTAAACGGCAGAGGCACGCAGTTTGATCCTGTATTTGCCGACATTATGTTAAAGATGATCGACGAGGATAAGGAATATAAGCTGAGAGGCAATATTTCGTAAAGGTACGCTCCCTACTCCTGCCCGTCCCAGCAATAGGTACAGAGGTTCTCCTTCGGGATGCCTACGGCATCGAGCATATCATCCAGCCGGTTATAGCTTAAGGATGTAAAGCCGAGCTGTTTTCTTATCCCTTCAAGCATATTACGGTATCTGTCGGAATCGGGATCGCAATAGTCCGTGAGAATGCTTCTTTCGACATTTTCTCCCTCTTCCTCGGTTATTATCCTTCTTGCTATGAGCTCCATCTCGGAGGTTGAGCGTGAGAAGTTTAAGTATTTGCAGCCGAACATTATCGGAGGGCAGGCAGGGCGCACATGTACTTCCCTGGCACCGCTTAGATACAGAAACTCGGTGGTCTCCCGAAGCTGGGTGCCGCGCACTATCGAATCATCGATCAGCAGCAGCCTTTTTCCGTTTATCAGCTCGTGAACGGGGATCAGCTTCATATGAGCGATCATATCTCGTCTCGACTGGATGGTAGGCATGAAGGAACGGGGCCACGTGGGGGTGTATTTGATAAAGGGTCTCGAAAAAGGCACGCCGGATTCATTTGCGTAGCCGACCGCATGTGCCGTTCCGGAATCGGGAACTCCCGCCACATCGTCTATATCGTTTTTGGTCATACCGTCACGCTTTGCCATAAGAGCACCGCAGTTATACCTCATCTGCTCCACGGAAACACCTTCATAGCCTGATGAGGGGTAGCCGTAATAAACCCACAAAAAGGTGCAAATCTTCATCTTTTTTGCGGGAGCAGCAAGCGTCTTTATGCCGTCGGGAGTCATTATTATGATCTCGCCGGGACCAAGCTCCTTAAAGTCACGATATCCCAGATTCAGATAGGCAAACTTCTCAAAGGAAGCACAATACCCGTCGGATTTGACACCTATGGTCACCGGCGTGCGGCCCATCCTGTCCCTTGCGCAGTAAATTCCCTTCGGTGTTAAGAGCAGGATAGTCATAGAGCCCTCTATCTTTTCCTGGGCATACTGTATTCCTTCTATTATATTGTCCTGCTGGTTTATAAGTGAAGCGACAAGCTCCGTCGAATTGATCGTTCCCGAGCTCAGCTCCTGAAAATGGGTACCGTCCTTTATTATCTCGTCTGCAAGCTTTTCAAGATTGTTTATCTTGCCGACCGTGGTTATGGCATATGTCCCGTGGTGTGAACGGACTAAAAGCGGCTGCGGATCGTAATCCGAGATACAGCCTATTCCGAGATTGCCCTTCATCTCATGAAAATCACTTTCAAATTTAGTCCTGAACGGCGAATTTTCTATATTATGAATGGATCTGTTAAAACCGTCATCTCCGTAGGTTGACATTCCGGCACGTCTTGTCCCGAGATGGGAATGGTAATCCGTACCGAAGAAAAGATCAAAAACACAATCACCCTTATTAGCTGTTGCAAAAAAGCCGCCCATAAAGCCTCCCTTCAAAAAATCAAAATTCAAGCTGTGGTAAAGTATATCATTGTAGGACTTAAAAATCTATAAAATTCATTTTTTTACTTGACTTAAATTTCTTTAGGTATTAGTGTAAAAAACGGTTCAGTAGACATAACTTAAGGAGGAATACTGTGAATATAAAAAAGGCGGCTTATGTTTTGTTTGCAGCCCTTACGGCAGTGACCGTTTTCGGCTGCGGCTCAAAGGAAGAGCCGGAAAAGGAAGAAGAGATAAAGACCTCGGTTGCGGTAGAGATACAAAAACCCGAGATAAAGGATATCTCATTGAGCTATAATTTTTCGGGTACGGTACAGGCAGACGATACGGTGGTCATCATACCGAAGATAGCCGGTGAGGTCACGGAAAAGCATTTTGAAGTGGGGGACCATGTAAACGAGGGAGATCTTTTATTTAAGATAGACGATACCTCCGCAAAGATAACCTTAAAGCAGGCAGAGGCTGCGCTGTCACAGGCACAGGCGGGAGTCACGTCGCAGGTTGCGGCTCAGGCATCGACATATGCCTCGGCAACGGAGACCCTCGGAAAGATTCCTTCAAACGACCAGCAGCTTGCTACCGCCGTTGATTCCGCTTATGCCAGCGCGGTACAGGCAGGGGCGCAGAAGGATTCCGCAAATGCGACAAGTGATTATAATAAGAAGAATCTGGAAAATGCCGAGAAGGCGGTAAATGATGCGCAGGCTGCGCGTGACAATGCCGAAAGAAATCTGGCTGCGGCAAGACAGTCCGGGGATGAAACGACTATAGCATCTGCGACAACGGCGCTTCAGAACGCGGAAACCGTTCTTAAGCAGGCAAAGACGGCAAAGGAACAGGCCGAGCTTGCAAAAAAGACCGGGGAGAATACCGCAAAGAGCGCTGAGATGCAGTATTATGCGGCAATGGAGGGGTATGACAACGCTGTAAGGAACAAGAATGATTATGAGACATATACTGTAAATTCCACCCTATACGGTGCAAATGCACAGATGGTGGGAGCGGACGCGGCACTCACAAATTCACAGGCGGCGTTAAAGCAGGCACAGGCCGGCGTGGAAAACGCAAAGCTGGCGCTTGAGTATACCACGGTGACATCACCTGTAAGCGGTACCATTACGGCAATAAATATATCTGAGCATAATATTGCAAGCCAGACTACACAGGCGTATATCATCCAGTCGGATACAAAGGAAAAGATAGTCTTCTATGTGGCGGAGGAGACCAGAAAGAGCATTACTCCCGGAAACAGGGCTTTGGTCACAAAAAACGGCACCGAGTATGAGGCTGTGATAAAAAATGTGGAGAGCACGATAGATCAGGCTACGGGACTTTTCAAGGTGGAAGCACAGACTCAGGGAAGTATGGAGGGCTTAATAAGCGGTTCGGTCGTGAATCTTAAGACCATTACCCGTCAGTCAAAGGGTGCGCTTACGGTTCCGATCAACTGTGTATATTATGACGAAGAGCAGGCGTATGTGTATGTGGCGCAAAACGGGAAGGCTGCAAGAAGGGACATCACTGTCGGGCTTTCCGATGATAAGGATATGGAAGTCGTAAACGGTTTAAGCGGAGAGGATCAGGTCATAATCACTTATTCCGCACAGCTTAATGACGGTTCTGAAATAGAGCTTACGGAAGGAGAATAATGCACAGACTCACAAAAGGGGTTTTAAAAAGACCAACCACTGTCATAGTGACTCTGCTTGCGCTGGTAGTATTTACCATAGTGGCGCTGCTTTCGATAACGATGCAGCTCATGCCGAATATGTCACTGCCGTATATGGCCATATATACGGTCTATCCGGGGGCAGGACCCTCCGAACAGGACGATCTTGTCGCAAAAAAGATAGATGACGCGGTTTCAACCATAGCAGGTGTAAAGCTTACAGAGACACAGAGCGCGGAAAATATCTCGTATGTGGTGCTGCAGTTTGAGTACGGCACCGATATGGACCAGGCCTATGATGATATAAAAAAGGCTGTCGAGACAATAAAGAACCAGCTTCCGAAGGATGCGCAGGACCCGGTCATCATGGAGATCGACATGAACGCGCAGGACGATATCACGCTTTCGGTGACCGCAAAGAGCGAGGGCATTGATGTATTAAACGAAGTCGAAAACAATGTGGAGCCCGAATTCCAGAAGCTGAGCGCACTTGCCCAGATAACGACAAACGGCGGAAACAAAAAATATATAAGTGTAAAGATCATACCGGAATATGCCACACAGTACGGACTTAATGTCTCGTCTGTCGCAAACGCGATCACAGCGGTTAATTTCAACATTCCGGCAGGTAGTGCCGCAAGGGGTGACCAGAAGCTTAATTTAAGTGCAGAGGCTCATTTTGAAACGGTGGATGAATTAAGGGAGGTTCCGGTAACAACCGCGACGGGTCAGGTCATCCATCTTTCGGATGTGGCAAATATCTCCTATGCCGTCGAGGACAGCGATTCGATAAGCCGCTACAACGGACTCAATAATGTGAGCATGGGCTTAAAGAGGAAGCAGTCATCAACTTCGGTGACTCTTTCAAGACAGGTAAAAAATGAGCTTGAGAGTATCAGGGTAAAAAATCCCAATCTTGAATTTGATATAGTATATGACGCATCGGAAATGATAATATCCTCGCTCAGTTCCGTCGGATGGACGCTGCTTGAGGGTATAGGACTTTCGATGCTCGTGCTTTTCATCTTCTTCGGAGATCTGAAGGCATCCCTCATAGTGGGAAGCTCAATGCCCATATCCCTTTTGGTGACCTTCATCATAATGTATTACGCGGGACTTTCTCTTAACATCATCACTATGAGCTCTCTTGTGATAGGTATAGGAATGATGGTGGATAATGCGATAGTCGTCATAGAAATGTGTTTCAGAAAGAGGGATGCGGGGCTGTCCTTTGAGGAATCCGCCTATCAGGGCGCAAAGATAGTCATGAATTCCATCATAGGCTCGACGATCACAACGGTTGTCGTATATGTTCCGCTTGCGGTCATGGAGGGTCTTTCCGGACAGATATTCAAGCCGCTTGCCTTTACGATAATATTTGCGATCACATCCTCTCTGTTTTCGGCAATCACGATCATACCGTTTTTCTTTAATACCTATAAGCCGGTTGAGAATAAGAAAAATCCGGTCAATAAAGGTATGATCAGGCTGGAAGACAGGTACGGCAGGATGCTTTCAAAGGTCCTTAACAGGAAGAAGCTTTTTACGCTTATAGCGATAATCCTTTTTGCGGGAACCATAGCCCTTTCCTCACAGCTCGGGACCGAGCTCATCGGAAGTACGGATGAGGGCCAGGTGGATGTAGGAATGGAATTCAGACCGAATCTTTCCATAGAGGCTATGAACGAGACTGTGCTTAAGATGGAGGAATATGTCGCTTCCTCGCCTTATATAGACAGCTATTCCACATATATAAACCAGTCCTCGGCTTCGGCAACGGTGAGCGCGTATAAGGATAAGGAGTCGGAGCTTTCCACTATGGATATAGTCGATCTCTGGAATAATGAGCTGCAGGGCTTTTCAAACGAATGTGAGATAGTCTGCTCTGCGGCGTCAACGACCGGAGTGGGTGACCTGTCTGCGGGAGGGTCGGTTGAGATAGACCTTCAGGGTACCGATTTTGAGCGCTTAAAGCAGGGTGCATCTCAGGTGGAAGAGCTTATGAAAAACACTCCGGGTGTGCTTAATGTCAATTCCTCGGTAAAGGAAAGAGGCTCTAAGGCAGATGTCGTGATAGATCCTGTAATGGCAAGCGCAAAAGGCTTTACGGCAGGATCGCTGGCGCAGCTTATCTATCTTAATATGAACGGATCGGACGCGCTTGATGTGGAAATAGATAATAACACATATACGATAACGGTCGAATTTCCGAAGGACAGATTTGCAAATATAAGCGATATAGAATCAATGACCTTTATGAACCAGCAGGGGGCAAATGTTCCGCTTTCCGAAATGGCAAGGGTTGAATATGTTTCCTCGCCGCAGACGATAATAAGGGAAAACGGTCTGTTTCAGGCAGTGGTAACGGCAACCACCACGAGTGAAAAGGCGGCACAGATAAAGGAGATCATAGAGGGAGCGGTTGACGGAATGGATTTTCCCGACGGGGTGGCAAGATCCTCAAGCACCCTCGAGGAGATAATGAACGAGGAATTTTCAGCACTGGGACAGGCTATAATCATTGCGGTATTTCTGGTGTTTATGGTAATGGCCATCCAGTTTGAATCCGTGGTGTACTCGCTGCTTATCATGCTTTGTATCCCGTTTGCGCTTACAGGGTCGATACTGCTTTTATTTGTGACAGGCTGCAAGATATCCATGGTTTCCCTTATGGGTATCCTGATGCTTGCGGGAATAGTGGTAAATAACGGTATCATTTTCATTGATACGGCAAACCTCAACAGGGCAGACGGGATGGAGATAAAGGAAGCCCTGATCGATGCCGGAAAGAGCAGGATGCGTCCGATCTTTATGACGACTCTTACAACGATTCTTTCAATGGTGCCTTTGTCGCTGGGACTTTCCGATAACGGGGAAGTCATGCAGGCGATGGGTATAGTCATAATCGGCGGACTTATCGCTTCTACGATACTGACTCTTGTACTTTTACCGACCTTTTACATGATAGTTGAAAAGATCAGGTATAAGAGGAAGGAGCGTGAGATCAGGAAATACGAGAGGGAAGAGGACAGCATTTCCTATGAGGATACCGAGGACGAGGAATATACGGACGATGAAACATACACAGACGATGAGCATACTAAGAGCGGTGAGTACGCAGATGACGAAGAGTATGCAGAGGACGATGAATACCCAGACGACGAAGAGTACACAGAGGATGATGAATACTCAGACGACGACGAGTACACGGATGACAACGGGGATGAGAATGATGAGTAAATTTGCGTACGGAGTGGATCTGGGCTGGGCAGGTCAGCTGCTTGAGCTCGGATTTTCATGGGTGGATGATGAAGGAAACAGGACAGACCCGATAGAGGAGGCAAAAAAGAACGGGGCAAATGCGGTAAGGCTGAGGGTGTTTGTAAATCCGCCCTCCGATGC
>JAGBOJ010000055.1 GCA_017633935.1 Lachnospiraceae bacterium
AGCTGCATACGGGCGGTAGTTGAAGCAATGCAGGCTTCGTAATAGGTCTCATCCCTGTCCTCGGTATAGGTTATTATGGAGTCAAGGTTGTCCCTGCCTATGACCGCCTCCACATAGGGCGATTCAAATTCATAGCCTGTGGTCACATCAAGCCCTGTCTTTTTTGAAAGCTTCTGCACCGAGGATTCGTAATTTCTCCTGTCGTTTGAAATGGTGTTCTTCAGCTTATCCACCTTTTTCTGTATCCTGTCGATATCGCTTTTGGTCGCCTGCCCTATCTTCATCCTGCTTTGAGTCCTTTGCAGATTATCCTCGTATTCGGAAAGTCTTTTTTCATTAAAGGACATCCTTTCCTGAAATGTGACGATATCCACATAGAGATTGTTTATCTCCTCATTTATGGCAAATACCTTATCCTGAACCTTATGCTCAGCCACCCTTATCTCATTCTGTATCGACATGGGCTTTACCGTCTGCTCCGATTCCTCGGCAAAATTCATCTTCTGCGGGAATTTGAAGCTTAACAGGGGCGACCATCTGAAGGTGGACATATTCTTCTTTTTTAATTTAAGAGACTTTACGGCACTCTCATAGGCTGCCTGCTTGGAGGAAACGGCATCCTGAGCAGCCTCGTATTCATAGCTGTGTTGAAGAGCGAGTGACCTTGCCGTGGCAAGAGTCATCTTCTTATTCTCCGCCCTTACCTCGTAAACGGGACACAAAGAGATCACCCCCGCAGTGAGCGAAGCTGTCAGCGTAAAGACCGTTATTATTTTTATGATTTTATGCAGCTGTATCTTCACCCGCATCACCGCCTGTAATACCGTAAAATTCAAAGGTTCCGCCCGAACCCTTGCATACAAAGGAATATATCAGATCGCCTCTTTTGAAGGAGTAGATATATACCACATAATCCCTGTCGTAATCATTTATAACTATGTCATCGGAAAAATTTTCCGTTGTATCCATCCCGACCCTGCCGTTAAGCACATGCTTTTTATCGTTGAGTATGTTGATCGCCGCAGCCTCCGCCATCAGCACCCCGGAATTTCCCTCATATATGGGCTGCCCGAATATCTCCTTTAAGCCCGTAACATCCCTTGCGACACTATCGCCCGAGGCGAAGCTGTCCGAAAGCACATAAACCGCCCTGACCTTAGGCGAGTCATCCATCGCACCGCCGTCGCTGTCGTTAAGGCAGAGCGCGTTTATATCCTTAAGCCATACTGCCGAATCCGTTCCGTTATTTACAGGCTGCTCATAAAGCACCTGCCTTCCGGTATACATGCCCTGTATATCCGCAGCACTTTTTCCCAGAAAAGAACTGTATATTATCTGATCGGCGGAAAAATCCCCCGTAAATATCTGATTGTCTCCGGCATCGTAAAGCGTGCCGTTTCCTTCCTTCATCCCCCGTACAAAGCTTCCGATATACTCCCTTGTCCCGTCTTCCCTGAAGAGCTTTCCGGCACCCTCATAGAGATTTTCGTGGAATGAGCCGCTGTAGTGGGTGCCTCCTCCGGGATAATAAAGCGTCCCCTCACCCTCATATTTATTCTTTAAAAAGTTTCCGTCATATAAGAGCTTTTCATCATGGTTATAAAGCTTACCCTGACCGGTGCAGTACCCCTTTGCCACTGCCCCCTCATATGCGATATACCCTCCTCTTCCCTTTATCTGCACATCGTTTTTTGCAAGCCTTAAGAGTACGGACCTGTAGGAATACGATCTTATCGGATTATCGCTCATAAGCTTAGAATATATGCCGGATATGGTGCTTAAATACCATATGCTCACCACACCGAGGATTATGACTATGGCATATGCAAGCTTCTTGCTTACAAGCCAGCCGAAAACGGAATAATAATCATTTTTATTCTTGGGCTTTACATCTAAAAGCTTATAGAAGAAATTCCTTATCCCGCCTATGATACGGGTGCGTATAAAGCTCCAGCTCGTCCAAAGTCTGAGCTTTGAGACAAGACCGGCAAATCTCGATTTAAGTGTGGTCCAGAATATCTGGAATAAATTTTGTCCCATTTATCTAATCCTTTACCGTTTTGGGCTTAAGCTCCCTGAAGCTCTCCTCGGCTTTTACTTCGCTTAAATACTTCTGGCTTTCAAACAGATACCACCTTGCCATCTCATCCTCGGGACATTCCTTCAATATGTCCGAAAACCTGTTTCTGGCCGTATAAAAATCCTTTGCGTAAAAGGTCTCGATAGCAGATTCAAATCTCTCCTTATTTACTATCTTAACCTGCCTTTCCCTCATGGGGCATACATCGAGTACCTCATATAAGCCGATCTTCATATCCTCATTTCCGTCGACAAGAAAATACCCTATATATCTCGCCTCACCGATCTCTTCCCTTCTCTTTATATCCTCCGTCACCACGAGCCTTATCTTAAGCTCCTTAAACCATTTCGCGTATCTGTCAAATATCTTTGAATGCTCATAGCTTAAGAATGTGAGGCTTCTTGCGCTTATGCCGACTATGCCGTATTTGAATACCGCATAATAGATAAATACGGATACAAATACCGAATCCTTAAGCGACATATGCTGCTGTAAGAACTGTGTGGCCTTTTTTGCGGCAGACCGTTCCTCATCCTTGAAAAGGAACTCCATTACCGAAAGCTCACTGTCCTGCGAGACGAGCATACCTTCTTTATTGTCGGCATACTGTTCCATATAGGATACCGTCCGGGTAAGCGTATCCATTCTCTGCCCGTCTGCACCCTGAGTGTCCGTATTTACAACCATGAGGCTTCCACTCACATCTATGGACTCCCCGTTCTTCACCTCGAATATTGAGCCTTTTCCAAGGATCGTCTCTATATTTTTCGGCGCAAACCGGTAATATGCCTCAAATATCCTGAATTTGGAATAATTGGTCTCTGCCAGCTTTTTCTGCAGCTCCGCAAGAGAAGCCCACATTGATGCCATATCGCGTGCAGATACCTCGGGTATCCCTCCCTCTATGCTCTGTCCCAGAGCCACGGCATTCATTGCTCTTTCAAATCTGCGCAGATCACCGTTTCTAAGATACATCAGCCCCACTAATAATGCCGTACCGAGAATTATAAGGATTCCGCAGGCTATAGCCGACCTTCTTAGGTCCTGCCATAAGGCAAGACCCGGATCGGTATTTACCATTATCCCCACAAGACCGTATCCGCTGCCGTCCGTCACGCTGACAGCTATATGGGGCTCGCCCTGAACCTCTGTTTCAAATGCTCCCTCGTTATCACTGCCGTTTAACAGATCATCCCTCAGATCATCTATCACCGAGCCGTACATCCATGAAGCCGGCTCCCTGTTCTTGCCCGAAAGACTTGTAATGGTATATCCGTCCTTAAGGTTTAACAGGAATACATCGCTGAAGACGGCATCATTGCCCGGCATCTTAAAAAAATTGCTCAGGGAGGACTGTATCCTCCTGTAATCCGCGCCTCCGTAATAATCCTCTGCCTCAAAATCCACGGAAGAAAGATTTCCGAGAACCGCCATCTCATTGTGAAGTGCAAGACAGCCGTACCTTACATACTCCTGCGTACCGGCTCTTAAGTACCCTCTGCCGATCCCGGTAAACCCTATGATGACCATCGAGATGATGACCCCTTCCAGCACAAGAAACTGATAGAACACCCTGTTTTTATCCCTGAAATTGTATATCATGGCAGTAAGCAGGATATACCAGAGAATAAGACTCATCAGCCAGAATACGATATAGCTGTTATACATTCTGAGCCACTGTACCAGCCCGAAGGATATATTATCCGTTATCGCCTTTATCTGGGGATCGGGAAGGAAAAGCTGATCCGGCTTATCCTGATCCGTCCTTAACGTAAGATTCCCCTTTATGTATTTTGCATCCACATAATAGCTTAGTCCGCTGCTCTCCCTGCTTAATATTTCCTCAGCCTTGGGGATCGATGAGGCTGCCAGATCTTTATCATCACTTACGGTCTTTGCTTCCTCATCCCCCGCATCGATGATATCCTCGTACGGTATCCTGTATACTCCCACCCTTGTCCCGTCAAGGGCTACCGTCGTTATAAAGACTCCTTCCGGCTCCGCACTCAGGTTTGTGACCGTTTCGTTTTCTCCAAGCCGAAAGATGTCCGTGTCGCCTATATAATTAAGGACCGGATCAAACAAGGTCAGGATATATATATCTGAAACCTCATCACTGTCATCTGACTTCTTTGAAAAAAGAGCATACACCCGGTCTTCTCTGACGCTGACCCCGTCGATCAGGTTTCCACCCGTTGATGATCCCCTGAATATGTTCTTTATCCTGCCGTCAGCATCTATCCTGAACAGAAATCCGTTGCCTTTGTCGTTATCCGTCAGATACAGGCTGTCTTTGTACAGAACGGCATCGCTGAATTCGGTATACTTCGGAGGATTTGCCTCGTTAGACGCCACCAGTGCCAGTATGATCAAAGAGATCAACGCGCTCAATATGTATATGCAGACTATGATACGTGTTCGTATATTCATCTTTTCGCCATTTCCGATCTTTACTTACTTATTTAACTTTTCAGTCCCTATCTGCTTAAAGCTGTTATACAGGATCCTTAATATCGGTATATCCCCAACCACGAGATTGCTCAGAAGAAATGCTATTGCTATCACCGCCAGTATAAGGCTTATCCAGAACAATATCCCGAAAAGGGTATCGGCATTTCTGTAAAAGAAGCTCCTTACTTTTGTAGTGATCTTCCTCTTCTCTGCCGGGGTCGATGCGATCTGTATGTCCCTGTACAGCTCCGTGAATCTGGTATAGCTCCGGTTTCCCGCTCTTCTTGAAAGCAATTCATAGCTTATGTTCTTTTGATCCCGCTTTGAGGATAAGATCACAAGCAGTATCTCCGCGCATACCGTTGCGCAGTCGCTTTCGGTGATCTTTGAATCAAGTCCCCTCATATCCAGATCATAGCTTAAATAGACCGTATTTTCCTTGGAAAGGTTTACCTTTCCCTGCGACAGCGCAAGATATAAAACAGGCCACGGAAGCCCCGAGGAAATACAGGTGAGTATTATATTCGTGCATATTTCCTCACACTGGCGCAGGCTGAATGCGTCCCCGTCAAAAAAATCAGCGATGGGTCTGCCTGTCCTGTACGGCAGAACAAGCACATGGCCGGTGTCATTTGCAAAAAAGTCGATCACCAGCGGAACCTCCGCGGAATCACCGCTTGCGGTAAAGACCCTGAATATCTCCAAAAGTTCTTTAACCCGCTCGTGATCCTTAATAACCACCAGTGTATAAAGACTGCCGTCATCCTTCCCCTGCTCACGGGCTATATAACAGTCATTGACCTCGTTTTCGGAGACAGAAGCCACCACGAGATACCGCATCTTCGGTGAAGAATATATCATTTCCCGTCTCCGGTCGTCCTGTAGTCGACACCCGTGCCTTCCCTGTCATCAAGCATCTGCTTCTTTACTATCGCGTAAGCATATGTGCAGATGACCGGCATATCCGTGCAATAGATCCTTATCTCGTATACACCCTCCTTGGAAGGAGCCGTATATATACCGTCGGAGCTTATCTCTCCGCTTCCGGGAGAGGTCAGCTCATAGGTCACGCTGCTCTTTTTCATATTATTGAACCTGACTCCGAAGAAATGGCTTTCCTTTGCGCCCATGATAACGGTAGGCGTATCCACGGAGATGCTCTTATCGTAATAATCCTCCGTAAGTCCGGTATCGTCTCCTGCCGGGAATCTTATCGCCACCCATCTGAAGGTAAGCACAAGGTAATCCACATTCCTTAAAAGCCTTGCGCCCACAACGAAGCTTCCCTTTTCGTTAAGCACCTTTACGGCTGTTTCCACATCCACCAGCCTGTCGCTCTGTTTGCTGAAAAGCTCGGGGTTTCCGTATATCGTGCTTTTTACATTTGAACCTATATCGGGATCATCCGATACGTAATCATATCCGATCTCCACATATACATTTCCCTTGCCCAGACCGTGCGCGATCTCGCCGGAATACCTGATATCCCCCTGCCTTGCGTTCTTTCCGAGAGGTATTTCAAGTATACCCGTGGAGAAATTCCTGTAGGAGTTATTATCCGGAGCGTTCGTCACGGGAGAGGCGCTTTCGGTAACGGTCCTGCGCTCCCTGATATCCACATCCTTTACGTAATATTCAAGATACCTGTTTCTTAAGTAGGCGGTCCCCGGAGCCATTATATAGCGCTTGCTGTCGGGCTCCTTTAAATCGTCTATCAGATACGCGTTATCGGTCCTTTCAAGATGGATATCCGCAAGATGTATGCTCTCATGGGTGATAACGGTATTTCTCATTTCAAGATTTATCTTTCCGGTCTCTGTGCTTATCAGCTCGATCGGGCTCTTATCGCTCACCTTTATCTTTATCGAGAAATTGGGAACAGTGCCTATGGCCTTGTCATCCTCAAATGCCGCAGACGAGCCGCTTCGCAGTATGATGTCTGTCTCCTCCTCGGGCACATCCTGTACATTTACCCAGTATTCCTTTCTGTAGACCTGTCCCTGCTTAAGCCTTAAGTCATCCGCCCCGATCTCTATGAAATGGTCTCCCGTAGAAGACAGGAATACAGGCGTTTCAAGTATCCCGTGGCAGTTTAAGTTTATATCCATATTCGACAGCTTCTTTATCTCAAGAACCACCTTGAGATTTCTGTTCTTGCAGACTATCGTGGGTACTATGACCTCTCCGATGAAGTTCTGGCTCTTAAAAAGCGTCTGTCTGGTCAGAAGCTCGGTAACGAAATCGTATACCTTGTCCTCTTCCTCCTTATCCGTCAGAAACAGCTCATAGCCCTCGGATATCCTGTTATATTCATATTCCTTGTCCGGCTCGTTATGATTCACCGAATATACGCTGTGGACATTCTGCTCCTTGAACCTGATACGCAGACTGGCCTCATTTCCCGTAAGACTGTCAAACCCCTCGATAGCCGAAAGCTTCTTTACCACCGAGCTGTCCACGACTATCTCCCTGCCGTATCCGTCTATGGCGACACCGCTTTCTATCAGCACCGAAAGGTCATCCAGTGTAAATACCCCCAGCCCGCATACGACTCCGGCTCCGAACATGAGATTGTTTATAAAACATCCCTTATTGATATGGTAGTTCTGCTCCGCCTGAAAATCCACGCTGGTAAGCATCTTCCCGGGATAATAACGGTTTCTCTCAAACGGATATAACTGACCGCTGCTCATATTTTTTTCTCCTTATAATATATGTATGATCACATACGGAATGTCTGATAATATCTACATATTGTATATTTACAAACACCCGCAATACGTCCGTGTAACATTCTAACAGACAAATGGACACAAAACGGTTACAGTATCTTATCAGACACAACATATTGTGGTTTTATATTTAAATCAGATAATTGTTTTTTTTTACTTTACTTCAAGCTTTATCTTGAAGGTCTCTCCGTTCACCTTTGTGGAAATGACGGTTTTTCCTTTCTTAACGGCATATATTATACCGCTTTCATCCACAAAGCCGATATTTCTTTTGCTGCTCTTCCATATAAGCTTCTGCCATATCCCTTCCGTCTTTATCATGTATGCCTTTCCTTCATCAAGGCTTAAGCTGTATTGTCCCTTTCTGAGATATTTAAGGCCTCCGATCTCGATCAGTTTGGGGTTTTCAACATATACCCTTGTGGTAAAGGATCGGAGGATTCCCATTCGGCATCCGCATTCTTTACATTAAGGTAGCTGAGCTTGAGACTTTTTCCCTCTGTTATATATGCAACAGATCTTCCCGCATTCTCCGTTACCTCCACATTAAGGGTCACCTTGCCCTCACCATTGTCTCCTTTAACGCATATGTTATATAATGCAAATACAAATGAATGAATCTGCGATCTGATCCTCTTGAAGGACTTGATATTATTCTTGAATGGAGATACGAGTTGTAAGGAGTTGCAAGAGCAGTATGATGAATGATTCTGTAGAGTATTGTATTTGGTTACAATTTGGTTGCAAAAACTTTTAGAAAAAATAAAATTACGCAGAATGAGTGGAATTCCACCACAATATCTAGACACGATAGCACGATATAGATCCAATATAAAGTATCGTGACTAGATTTGGGATTTGTGAGGGTATAATGGGAAAAGGAATCATTGTTGCTGCAAAGGACTATATTTATAATCTGTTCAAAAATAATTCGGATGGACACGATGCTAATCACTCAATAAGAGTATATCAGAACGCTTACAGAATTGCAGAAGGGTATCCGGATATCAACTTGACGGTTGTCTCTCTGGCTTCTCTTCTCCATGATGTTGATGACCATAAGTTGTTTCATACGGAAAACAATGAGAATGCAAGAACCTTTATGAAAAGTCATCAAGTAGAAAGCGATACTATTGAGTTCGTTTGTGAAGTCATAAACGGTGTGTCATTCAGCAAAAATAAGAGTAATCCGCCCAAAAGCGTTGAAGGTAAGATCGTACAAGATGCAGATAGATTGGATGCTATAGGTGCGATTGGAATCGCAAGAGCTTTTGCTTTTGGAGGGAAAAATGGCAGATCCTTGGAAGATTCTCTGCAACATTTTGATGATAAACTTCTATTGCTAAAGGATGAAATGAACACAGAAGAAGCAAGGATTATAGCAGAAATCCGGCACGATTATATGATGGGATTTCTTGATGAAATTCATAAAGAAATGGATTCATAAATTGTACTTCGTTATAAACACGACGCTGCACCCACCTAGGTGTAAGAGGTGGGTGCAGTGTTAATAGGTTTTCGTTAATTCCCTTAAATACTCCTGACATCTTTTAGCTCCTTTATTTCAACACCAACGGTGGATTCTTCTTCATCTTGTCAATCAACTCATGCATATGCTTCTTCATATCCTCGGACATCATCTCCGATATC
>JAGBOJ010000056.1 GCA_017633935.1 Lachnospiraceae bacterium
GTGTTCTGCCTTAGCAGATTGTTACGTCCTAACATTGTGTTAGGAGGCGGTCGCTCTATCCTGCTGAGCTACATGGACTTATATCGAATATAAAATTACTTTTTGCTATTCAAATCCGACTCTGCCCTGAAGCCACACGGTACCCTTAAATCTTCTTCCTTTTGCGGGCTCTCCGACAAGATCTTTTCTATTAATACAAACATCAACAATCAAATCATTACAGTTCAATGTTATAATATAAATCAACTCATTTGTCAAATTATTAATTTCTTCATGAATTTCCAGGATCTCTCCGAGAATGGAATAAAGATCACATTCCACACCATAGGGCATAAGATAGGTATCCACAAGGGAAAACACATCCTCGTCCAGTATCTTTCTCGAAATAGCGGAATATGTATCGATATCCTCTAAGGTCAGGGTCTCCATTGCATCCTCATCACCCTGCCTTGCTGCCATGATAAGATTATTCCGGTTGATGATGTCCTTCTTGTAATTCTGTATCTGTCTCTGGTTTTTCTTTATCGGAAGCATTATCGAGCCTGAGCTTGCCAGAGCGGATAAGATCACCGAAGCCCTGATCTCATAAATATCGGATTTCATGCTGGCTTTCAGAAAATCCAGTCTGTTCTGCAGATAAAAAATAATGGAAATTCCCACTCTGCTGTCGTCAAATACTCCGGCGTAGGTTTCCTTTTCACTGTGGCGCTCTATCGCTATCTCAGCATTGGTACTTACATATCTGCCCTTAAAATACGGATAATAAAACTCATAATCAAAATCCGCACTGTCGGAAAACTCACCGCATACACAAAGTCCCAGACTGCTTGAAAAATCCTTTCTGTATTCCACGGCGATACTGTCATCACCGAGCGTTACATACTGCTTCTCATCGGAATCAACCAAAGTTCTTTTTAAGACCTTTTTTAATTCACTTCTTTTATGTATATCCCTGAACCCAACGGCTCTTAAAAAATTATGCATTATAATTATTATCCTGTGTATTCATACCGGCATAACCGTTATTATATATCTGTCCTCCATATCCGGAGTTGTCCTCATAATAATCCGGTTCCCCGTTCATATCATAGTCCGCCTGCTGATCGGGATATCCCATATCCCCTCCGGTATACATCTGTTCATAATCCATTTCTCCGCCGGCATACATTTGCTGATCGTTTTCATTCTGTCCGGCATAAATCGTCTGCAAAGCGGGATTTGCTTTCGGACGGTCATCCATCTGCTGTCCGTTATAATCTGTTTTCGGCTGGCTGTAGTTCAAATTTGTAGCTTTCATCGCTCTGTTTAACGCCTCTTTTTCTTCATCAGCCAGATTGATCGCACAGACCCCGTTTTGAATTTCCTTGGTATAGGTATAGCAGCCGTTTGCGGAATGAACCGAATTTAAAATAAATCCGTTATCTTCCTTATCCAGCAATGCTATAGAAAAGGAAAGCTGTCCGCCCATCTCTCTGAAAGCATCATATTTCACCACGCCGATCTTTTGATAACAGTCCAATAAATTGGTCTTAATTTCCTTGATATCGGACCTGAATTTCAGGTCATGCTCCTTAAGCATGGTGATATCCTTGTAGATTGAGGCTATCCCGTTTTCGAGACTCATAGCATTTCTGCCGGACATAAATATCTTAAATCTCTTTCTTAAATTTGCTGTCATGACCGTCTGAATGATCATAACTATAAGCAGGATAAATATAATGATCGCAAGGGCAAGAAACAGATAAAATATATCCACATTTCCCAAGCCCATACTTTCCATAAGTACACTGTTCATAGATCAGATCCCCGTAATCCTTTTTACTATTTCCTCCAGCTCATTCTGGGAATTATATTCTATCTCGATCCTCCCCTTTTGCTCATCCCTGGGATTGATCTTTATTCTTGCCTGAAGCTTTTCCCTTATTCTGTCCTCAAGTCCCTTATAAATAAGCTGGAGAGCTTCCGGTGTCAGCTTCTTTTCTTTTTTTGGTTTATTTAATGCCTTGACTTCCTTTTCTACATCTCTCACGGAAAGCTTTTCGTCAAATACTTTCTGTGCCATTTCATACTGCTGCTCTTCATCCTCGATGGTAAGCAGCGCTCTTGCATGACCCGGAGTTATCTTTTTTTCTATCAGCATGCCCTGAACAGGCTCTGAAAGATTTAAAAGCCGCATACTGTTTGTGATCGTGGTACGCTTTTTTCCTATCCTCTCGGCAAGCTCATCCTGCTTTAAATGAAATTCTTCTATCAGCCTTTTATATGCCGCAGCCTCTTCTATCGGATCAAGATCCTCTCTCTGGATATTTTCAATAAGCTGAATTTCAAACTTTTCCTGCTCGGAATAGTCCTTTACAAGACAGGGCACCTCTTTTAAGCCGGCTATCTTTGCTGCTCTCCATCTTCTTTCACCGGCTACTATCTCAAAATAATCTTCCTTCTTTCTTACAAGCAGGGGCTGGAATATCCCATGCTCCTTTATTGAATCAGCCAGCTCATTCAGCTCATCTTCACTGAAATTTTTTCTCGGCTGTGACTTATCCCTTTCAATGCTGGTAAGCTTAATGGATACCACCTTATCTGTATCCGATATATTTACCGCTTCCGCGGCATTGATTTTAACATTATTTTTTACTCCGGAGCCTTTAGGTATTATGGAATCTATTCCTTTTCCCAATCCTCTTTTTGAAGCCATACTGTCTTCTCCTCTTTTTTAAGATTGATCTGCTTTTTTTCTTTTATGTAATAATATATAGTGTACTTATTTCCCGTATTATCTGTAAATATTTTTAATGATCTCTTCTGCAAGATTTCTGTAGCTTTCCGCACCGGCTGATCTGGGTTCATAAGCCGTAATGGGCTGCCCGTAACTGGGTGCTTCGGCAAGTCTTATATTCCTCGGTATCAAAGTATCAAAAACTCTTTCTTCAAGATTTTCCTTTACATTTTCCACAACCTGTGCCGAAAGATTTGTTCTGGAATCATACATTGTAAATACCACGCCTTCCATCTCCAGATCATTGTTCAGTCTTTCCTTTACAAGATTAATGGTATGTATAAGCTGTGATAATCCCTCCAAAGCATAATACTCGCACTGCACCGGAACAAGAACCGTATCCGAAGCGGTAAGGGCATTTACCGTAAGAAGATTCAGCGAAGGAGGACAATCTATTATCACATAATCATAACTGTCTTTAATATAATCCGTTTCATTTCTTAAAATATATTCCTTCTTTTCAACTCCGATAAGCTCGATCTCTGCTGCCGCAAAATTCACATTGGCAGGCAAAAGATCCAGATTTTCATATTTGGTATTTACTATACATTTATTGATCGTGTCATTTCCAAGGTAAACATCATAAATAGTATTTTCCACAGCATTTTTATCAACTCCGAGTCCGCTTGTGGTATTACCCTGAGGATCACTGTCAATAACGAGAACCTTCTTTCCCTTTTCGGCAAGTGCCGCCGAAAGATTTATCGCGGTCGTAGACTTTCCTACTCCGCCCTTCTGATTTGCTATTGAAATAATTCTTCCCATAATAAACTGCTCCTTTTAAAACTCATTCTTCATATGAATCCAGTACGGATGAAAAATCTATATAAAGGTCATCATAAATATTTGATCTTACCGTATCATTAAAGGTATATATTGCAATATTGGTAATTTTATCGGTCATATCATAAACGATGACCTTTTCAATTATAGGATCTACTATCCAGTAATCCCTGACCCCTGCATCATAATACAAACCGGATTTTCTCATATAATCATTTGCTGAATTACTTGGAGACACGATCTCTATTATCCAATCCGGACCGCCTGTACATCCGCGTTCGGTTAATTTATCTTTATCACAGATTACGGTTATATCGGGTTCCACCACGGATTTTTCATTTAACTGGACAGAAAAAGGTGCCGGATATACTTTGCAATCTCCATTTTGGGATTCTAGATGATTAAAGATTTTATTATATATCATACCCAAAATATGCTGATGCTTTCGGGTAGGTGCTGCCATATTATAAAATTTCCCTTTGATAAGCTCAGCCCTGACATTATCCGGCAGATTATAATAATCTTCAGCGGTATTTAACATATTTTCTTCTGTATCATTAATTGTTTCCATATACAATTTTCTCTCCATATCATATGTTGTCAGGGTTAATACCTGACATCCGGACTTCTATAGAGTATATTACATTAAAATCAAATCTGCAAATATGTTTGGTTTGAAAATTTTTACAATTCAGTCCCGAGCCACGAGAGCCATCAGTAAGCTGATAGCGGCGAGTGACTACGGACCAATGAACTTTGAACGATCATTTCTTTAAGACCACAAGAACCGTAATATGTTTCACGAGCATTTTTACAAAAAATTGTATTATTATGTTTCACGTGAAACAATATCTTGTGTCTATATATTTTCATAACATAAAATGTTTCACGTAAAACATCAATATATAGTGGTTACTTACTTATATTTTATAACGGATCTCTTAAAGGAGTTCCTGCCTTTCTCGGATATTTATTTGGAGTATTTTTTGTTTTTTTAACAACAACAATTTTTCTTACAATATCGGTACCGTAAAGATCAACATTAAAAATATCCTGAATTTTTCCACCCAGTATTTCAACAGCCTTTACGGATTCATTTATCTCATTATCCGATTCCTTGCTCTTATAAAAAACAAACTTACCGTCCTTTTTTATAAAGGGAATACATAATTCACTCAATGAAGACATTCCGGCAACAGCCCGGGAAACACCGGTATCATATTTTTCTCTGTACTCCGGATTCTTTGCTATATCCTCTGCCCTGCCATGAACAGTTTTAATATCATTAAGATCAAGCTCTTTTATTACATCATTTAAAAATAAAAGACGCTTATTTAATGAATCCAATAAAGTGATGTTAAGATCAGGAAAAAATATTTTCAAAGGAATACCCGGAAAGCCGGCTCCGGTTCCAACATCAATTACAGCTTGTCTATCATTAAAAGAAATATGACAAGCCGGAAGCAATGAATCGATTATATGCTTTGTAATAAAATCATCATGATCTGTAATAGATGTAAGATTCATTACCTTATTTTTTTCGATAAGCATTTTATAAAAAATATCAACTTTTTCTATAGCCTTATCATCATATTCTATGGAAAGTTTATTTAATGCTGCCTTCAATAAATCATTATTGTATCCGCTCATTTAATATCCTTTTAATGTAAACGATCAAAACCTGAATATCAGCCGGAGATACTCCCTGAATCCTTGAAGCCTGACCTATGGACTCTGGCTTAAAGCTTTTCAGCTTTTGTCTGGCCTCTATCCTTATACTCTTTACATCATCATAATCTATTTCCCCGGGAATCATCATTTTTTCCAGCTTCTTAAAATGATCCACCTGTCTTTTTTCACGCTCGATATATCCTCTGTATTTTATACCTATATTTACCTGTTCTATAACATCATCGGAAAGACCGGGCCGGTTCATATCAATATCTCTTAAATCCGCATATGTCAGTTCCGGTCTTTTGATCAGTTCCTCTAAGGTGATACCTGTAGTTAAGGGTGTACTTTTGTGATCCTTAAGAATCTGATTTAATTTTTCCGATGGACTCACATTTGTTTTCTGTAATCTTACAATCTCTTTTTCTATAGCAATTTCTTTTTCGTTGACCCTGTCCATCTCCTCTTTGGAGATCAGTCCGGCTTCGTATCCCTTTTTTCTTAATCTCAGATCTGCATTATCCTGTCTTAAAAGCAGTCTGTACTCAGCCCGGCTTGTCATCATCCTGTACGGTTCAAATCCGTCCTTTGTAGTAAGATCATCAATAAGAACTCCGATATAACCCTCAGATCTGTCCACCGTTACGGGATCTTTTTTATCCAGCAGCCTTACAGCATTTATACCTGCAATAAGTCCCTGTGCGGCAGCTTCTTCATAACCCGAACTGCCGTTGGACTGACCCGCCGAAAAAAGACCTGAAATATTTTTAAACTCCAATGTATTTTTTAATTGCTTTCCTTTTATGCAATCATACTCTATTGCATATGCATTTCTTACGATCCTGCAATTTTCAAGACCCGGAACAGATCTGTACATTTTAATCTGCACATCCTCAGGTAAAGAACTGCTCATACCGTCGATATACCACTCATCTGTATGAATACCCTCCGGCTCTAAAAAAACCTGATGTCTTTCCTTATCGGCAAACTTTACAACCTTGTCCTCTATCGAAGGACAATATCTTGGTCCCGTTCCCTCTATCACTCCTGCATATATCGGTGAACGGTGAAGATTATTTCTGATGATATTATGTGTTTCCTCATTTGTATAAGTAAGATAGCATTTAACCTGTTCCTTTTGTATATCATCCGGATCGGTAGAAAAAGAAAAAGGCGTTATCCTCTCATCACCGTACTGAGGCTCCATCTTTGAAAAATCTATAGAATCGAAGGAAATCCTTGCGGGAGTACCCGTCTTAAATCTCTGTATCTCAATACCATGCTTCATTAAAGAAGCGCTTAAGGAATTGGCTGCCTGAAGTCCGTTCGGTCCGGTATATGTGATCGATTCCCCGCAAAGACATCTGGCTTTTAGATATACACCGGTACAAAGTATCACGGCATCCACTTCATATTCTATCCCGGTTGCGGTTTTTACACCGCATATCTTATTATTTTCATCAGTGATTATTTCCGTAATCTCGGCCTGCTTTATATCAAGATTTTTCTGTTTTTCAAGTACCTGTCTCATTGAAGATGAATAATCGTTTTTATCCGCCTGAGCACGTAATGAATGAACGGCAGGACCCTTTGAGACATTCAGCATCTTTGACTGGATAAAGGTCCTGTCTATATTTTTACCCATTTCTCCGCCAATCGCATCCAGTTCGCGTACAAGATGTCCCTTTGAACTTCCTCCGATATTGGGATTACAGGGCATTAAGGCTATACTGTTAATACTCACCGTAAAAACTATGGTTTTTTTATTAAGTCTGGCACAGGCAAGTGCAGCTTCACAGCCGGCATGCCCCGCACCCACGACAGCTATATCATAATCACTTATCTTCATCATTATTTACCCATGCAAAAATCCTTAAATATCTTATCTGCCAGTGCATCATCAGTAGACTCTCCGATTATCCTTCCAAGCTCCTCGTAAGCATCCATCAGGTCTACCGTAAAAACATCTTCGGTCATTTTGTTTTCTATAGCATTTTTAACGAGCAAAAGACTGTCTCTTGCGTTTATAAAAGAATTGAGCTGTCTTAAATTTGTCAGATAAATCTGCTTATTGTCAGATATTTTATCGGTATAAAACATTTCTTTTATTTTATCTTTTAACTCATTAAAACCGTCTCCGGTCTTTGAAGAAATACTGATAATATCCGCTTCGGAATATTTTTTTATATCTTCGGCGGTTATCCTGTTATCAATATCGTTTTTATTTATAAGGATCAGTGATCTTTCCCTGCTGACAGAGGACAAAATCTCAATATCATTTTCATTTAGCTTTTCCGAGCCGTCCAGTACGGCAAGAATAAGGTCCGATGTTTTTGCAATATCCCTTGCCTTCTTAATACCGATCCTTTCGGCTTCGTTATCCGAGCTTCTTATGCCGGCCGTATCCGTTAAGTTAAGAACTATACCATCCAGAGATATCTTTTCTTCTATCAGATCTCTTGTAGTACCTTCCTCTTTTGTAACTATGGCTCTTTCATATCCTAAAAGCATATTTAAGAGCGATGACTTACCTGCATTCGGTCTGCCTATTATGGCAGCATTTATACCCTCTTTTAAATATCTTGCATTTTTTGAGGAATCTATTAACTCATCGGCATCTTTTATCATATCCGTAATCTTTTTATCCAGTACAGATGTATAACCGTCAAGATCATAATGCTCCGGATCATCTAAGGCTGCTTCAATATATGCACATTCGTCCAGTATTTTTCCCCGAAGCGATATGATCATATCCTTTACGCTTCCCCTTAACTGTTCTATGGAATTTTTTCTGCTGAATTCGTTCTCTGATGAGATCATATCCATCACGGCTTCACTCTGGGTAAGATCTATCCTTCCGTTTTCAAAGGCACGTTTGGTAAACTCTCCCGGTTCTGCCGGCCTTGCACCGTTTTTTATGACCGTATCAAGAACTCTTTTTAAGACATACATACCGCCGTGACAGCTTATCTCCACACTGTCCTCAGCCGTATAGCTTTTAGGGGCTCTGTATAAAAAGACCAGAACCTCATCAATGCAGACATTTTCATCAAAAACAAAGCCGTAGCTTATCGTATGTGAATCTTTATCACACAATCCAATGCTCCGACCTGTTTTTGACTTAATTATCTTATCCGCTATGATAATGCTATCGCTCCCGCTGATCCTTATTATCCCGATCCCGGAATTACCCGCAGCGGTTGCGATAGCAGCAATTGTATCAGTATAATACATTTATTATCTCTTTAAGGTTATAACTACCCTGCGGTAGGGCTCTTCACCTTCTGAATGGGTTGTTACATATCTGTCGTTCTGCAGTGCAGAATGTATGATCCTTCTTTCATAAGGATTCATGGGCTCAAGAGATACCGGCCTTCTTGTCCTCTTAACCTTGTATGACAGATTTTTTGCAAGATTCTCAAGGGTTTCCTTTCTTCTTTTTCTGTAATCCTCGGTATCAACCTTGACTCTGATGTAATCCTTACTGTCCTTATTAACGACGAGACTTAAAAGATACTGAAGGCTGTCTAAAGTCTGTCCTCTTTTACCTATGAGTACACCCATATCGGAACCTTCAAGATCAACCTCTACGGAAGCCTCATCCTTATCGAATTTTGTACTGATATTAACCTCCATATCCATGGCCTTAAATACATCATTTAAGAAGGCTCTTATACATGAATCTACCTTTTCTTCGGAAAAATCCTCTCCTCTTGATGATCTTTCCTCACTGCCGGATTCTGTTTTTTCTGTATTTTCAGCCTTAATATCTTCAGTCTTATTTTCCCTGACACCCTCGTCAGAGTTTATTGCATTTTCTTCTCCCTTAACCCTTGCCTTTATGAGAGCAGGCTTGCTGTTTAATCCCAAAAAACCCGAATTTCCTTTTTCTATAACCTCATATTCGAGTCTGTCACTTGTAACGGTATATCTGGTACATGCCTCGGTAATGGCATCCTCAATAGTTTTTCCCGAAAATTCTTCAAATTCCATTATCATATCCTCCTGTATGATATCTTATTTTTTATTTTTCTCGTTATACTCTCTTACTTTATTTGCCTTTGCAGCCAGACTTCCGGCTTTTGGATTATTATTATAATTTATATTCCTGTCAGATACATTTTTACCCGCTATACCTGCCACACCTTTTGTGGATGTAGAGGCAAGAGCCGAAATACTCTTTGATGACTGTTCTTTTATCTTACTTTTCTGCTTTTCATATTTTTCCCTGTTTTTTTCAAGTATCTTATCATAATCCATCTTATCGATCTGCTTGTTGATTATAACCTGCTCCACTGAACGGATCACAGCTCCGGCAATCCAGTAGATTCCCATACCGCAGGGAAGTGTATAGCAGAATACGGCAGACATTATCGGCATCATCACATTCATCGTCTTCATAGACTGTGCCATCGGATTATCCGCAGTTGACTGATTCTGAGGCTGCGGCATAAAAAGATAATTTACCCACTGGGTAACCGCAGATAATACCGGTATGATAAGTGCTCCTATTATAAGTATGAAATTTCTGTCCGCAAATGCGTTTCTTACTATAAAAGCAGGTGAATCCGAAATATTCAAACCTAAAAAATTGTTATACCTTTCAAAAAGCATTCTTGCGGAATCAAAATTTACAAGATCGGGAAACTTGTTTATTATCGAATCCCACTCATCCGAGCTTGCCCTGTTTAAAACATCAATGATGGTATCCGGAAGAGAGTAATCTGATTTTGCAAAATACTGGACAGCAGTTTTAAGTGAAGCAACAAATTCCGAACCGCCGGCTGTATCAACTATTTCAACCGCAAGTCCCATAAGTGAATCCTTTACTATTGATACATAAGCCGGAATATTGTAGATAACCCTGTAAAGTGCAAAAAGAATAGGCATCTGGATCAATAACTGTACACAGCTTCCCGTAGGAGAAACACCGTACTTTTTATAGACCAGTTGCATTTCCTCATTCTGTCTCTGCATAGATACCTGATCGGTCTTGTTTTTATATTTTTCCCTTATCTGATTAAGCTCCGGATTCATCAAAGCCGAGAGCTTTGAAAATTTCTGCTGCTTGATGGTAAGCGGAAGAAGACAAAGATAAATAATGAAAGTAAAAATAATGATAGCCAGACCTATGTTGGGAATCCCTATCATATTTAAAAAGACAAATATCCAGTTAAGTATTATTCCCAACAGCTTCGCTACCGGACCCAGTATCTTTCCGTTATACTGAGTCAATAAAATGCCGTTAATCAATAGTTACCTCCATAATAATTTCAAATACAATGACTACCGGGACAGATATCTGCCGGCTATGCTTATCCTTTCAGGTACAGGATCTGTCCCGCCCTTAGAAAACGGGTTACATCTGAGTATTCTCCAAAAAGCCAGTAATGATCCCAAAAAAACTCCGTGTCTTTCAACTGCCTCAATACCATAATCCGAACACGAAGGATAATAAGGACATTTTGTGCCTTTATATGGAGAAATATACTTCTTATATGCTTTTATCGATGTAATCAGTATTTTTTTCACTTTTATATATTTTATGAAATTTTGCGAGCCTTATAAGGGATCTTTCTATATCCCGGCATTTCACGGGATAATATTTTTCTCCCCTCCTGGGATTGGCGCCCTGCTTTCCAACGACTACTATGTCCAAACCACTATTGAACTCATCCTCATGCAGTCTGTAGCTTTCTCTGATCAACCTCGTCAGCCTGTGCCTCTGCACACTGTTGCCTACCTTTTTGCTGACGGAAATTCCAAGACGGTTTATATCTGTATCGTTTTTTCGTATGAAAACAATAAGATAATTATCGCTTTTTGCTTTTCTTTCGTTATAAACAGTCTTGAACTGAAGAGTATTTTTTAAGCTTATAGTGTTCTTCATTATTTACAGTGAAGAAAAGACCACACAATGTGCGGTCTATACTGTCAGTTTTGCTCTGCCCTTTGCTCTTCTGGCAGCAAGCACCTTTCTTCCTCCGGCCGTCTTCATCCTTGCTCTGAAGCCGTGAACTTTAGATCTATGCCTTTTCTTAGGCTGATATGTCATCCACATATGTATCACCTCCTTTATTAAAATATATGATTCATACGAAAAACGCTGACCTCTATTATATCTGTACGAATTTTATCAGTCAAGAAAAAAGTATGGTATAAAATAATCAATTTACATAATTTTATCAACAAAATGTGGATAAATTGTTGAAAAGTAGTGTAAATTTTGTTTATCAAATATCATTTTTTCTTAAAAATCTTAATTTTTTTAAAGTTGAAACATAGTTTACCTAAAAAATTACATTTTGTGGATAAAAAAAAACCACATTTATTTTTAATGAATATGTAAACTAAATAACATTATCCACAATGCGATTGTGGATAAAATTTGCAAAAAATTATATTTTGGGATATTATATACGATATATTTTCATTATGGGAGAGTTTGTGCGTAATGCCTGATCTTAAAACCGAATGGAGCAACATAAAGGCAAAGATAAAAGAGGACTTTGACCTTAGTATCGTAGCTTACAACAATTTTATAAAGCCTCTGGATATAAAAAGGGTTTCCGATGAGAATGTTTTTATTGTAATTCCTTTTAATAAGGATGACAGCATAGATATAGACTATTACAATAAAAGATTTCTCAATATGATCCAGATAGCCATTGCAGAAAATACCGGACATGAATATGAAGTCATATTTATCAACAATAATAATGAAAGCAGCAGTCCCGAATTAAATTTAAATAATAATAAGGAAGATTTTCCCGTACAAAATACCGGTGAAAATTTAAGCAAAGGCTTAAGCTATGCAAATCTCAAGGAGGAATATACCTTTGATGATTTCGTAGTCGGAAAAAACAACGACTTTGCATACTCGGCTGCCGTTGCCGTTGCCGAAAATCCCGGTTTTTTATACAATCCTCTTTTTCTTTACGGAGGTCCGGGAGTAGGTAAAACACATCTGATGCAGGCGATAGGACATTACATATTGATGAAAAATCCTTCAATGCGTGTACTCTACGTTACCTCAGAGCAATTTACCAACGAACTTATAAAAGCTATAGGAAGAGGAACTCAGGATACAGATAATTTCAAGAAAAAATACAGAAATCTTGATGTGCTGCTTATAGACGACATACAGTTCATACAAGGAAAAGAAAGTACGCAGGAAGAAATTTTCCATACCTTAAATGAACTTCATGCCTCAAACAGAGCTATAGTTATTACCTCCGACAAACCTCCCAAGGATCTTAAGACTTTGGAGGAAAGATTAAGATCCAGATTTGAAATGGGACTTATGGCAGATATAGGCTTTCCAAATTATGAAACCAGAGCAGCCATATTAACCCAGAATTTTAAAAAGAACGGTATGCCCGTAAAGGATGACATCATTGATTATATAGCGAGCAATATAACATCTAATATAAGAGAGCTTACCGGAGCTACCAATAAATTAAATCTCATTTCAAAAAACAGGGAGCTTACTCTTGAAATAGTAAAAGAAAATATAAAAGAATATATTAATGAAAACAATTCCCGTAAGATCACAATGGATGACATTATAAATGAAGTCTGTGATTATTATTCCGTTACAAGAGATGATATAAATTCATCCAAAAGAAGTCAGGATATAACTCATCCGAGACAGGTAGCAACATATCTCTGCAGAATATTAACAGATAATTCACAGGAGCTTATAGGACAAGCCGTTGGAAAAAGGGATCATTCCACAGTGATCAACAGTTTCAACAAGATATCAAAGGAGATTACAAACAATCCCAGAACCGCTGCGGAGATAGAAGAGATAAAATCAAGATTATCTTCAAAATAAAACATAATTTATAAACCTTTATTTACCTTATTTTCAACATCGTATTTTTTATAAGATCGGCTTAAATAAAGGGTTTTTAATACTTTTGAACATAATCACCACTACTACTGCTATTACTATAAATATTTAAAATATATATATATGCTTGCTTTTTGCACATACCGGCGTACTTTAAGACACTAATATCTGACCGATAAAAAAATACCGGCCATAAACACGATCACAAGGAGACAATGAGATTATGAGAATAAGATGTTCAAAATCGGAGCTTGTAAAGGGAGTCAACATTGTTATGAAGGCAATTCCTTCAAAAACCACAATGACCATTCTTGAATGTATACTGATAATTGCCTATAACGGAACCATTACCCTGACTGCAAACGATATGGAGCTTGGCATAGACACGATAATCACCGGTGATATTGAAGAAAACGGAGCTGTGGCATTAAATGCAAAGCTTATCTCCGATATAGTAAGGAAGCTTCCGGATAATACTGTACTCATAGAAACAGATGAGAATTTTATGACAAAGATATCCTGTGAAAAATCAAAATTCAATCTGGTAGGAAGATCCGGAGAAGAATTTCCTTATCCCGAAGAAGTAAAAAAGGATGATTTTATTACCATATCACAGTTTACACTCAGGGAAGTAATCAAACAGACCATCTTTTCAATAGCGGATAATGACAATAATAAGATAATGACCGGTGAGCTTTTTGAGATAAAAGGCAATACGATGAAGGTCATTTCTCTTGACGGACACAGGATATCCATAAGAAACATAGAATTAAGACAGGAATATCCCGATAAAAAGGTAATAGTTCCCGGAAAGACCTTAAGTGAGATCGAAAAGATACTTTCCGGAGAAATTGAAAAGACCGTAAATATTTATTTTACACAAAGCAATGCTGTGTTTGAATTTGACAATACCGTTGTTACCACCAGACTTATTGAAGGGGAATACTTCAATATAGATCAGATGATGTCCGATGATTATGAAACAAAGGTAGTTATAAATAAGAAGGAATTTATAGATTCGATAGAAAGGGCAATACTTCTTGTTAAGGATAATGATAAAAAGCCCGTGATCCTTTCAATCGAAAATGATGTAATGGAGATCAAGATAAATTCAACCATAGGATCTATGAATGAGGACATAAATATAGATAAAGAGGGATTTGACCTGATGATAGGCTTTAATCCCAAATTTATACTGGATGCTTTAAGGGTAATAGATGATGAAAGCATTTCTCTTTATTTTATGAATTCAAAAGCTCCCTGCTTTATTAAAGAGGAAAATGATAAATATACCTATCTGATATTACCTGTAAATTTCAATAATGTGGGATAAAAAAATGAAGGATTTTAAGCTTCGTGCCGATGATGATTTTATAAAGCTCGGTCAGCTCTTAAAGGCGGCGGGACTTGTGGATACCGGAGTGGAGGCTAAATTTGAAATACTCGACGGTAAGGTAAAGGTAAACGGTGAAACCGCATATGAACGCGGGAAAAAAATACATAACGGAGATACGGTATTATATAAGTCACAGGAAATCAAAGTAATAAAATGATAATTGAAAGTATCGAAATTGAAAATTTCAGAAATTATGAAAAGACTTATATAGAATTTGATAAAAATACAAATATTTTTTACGGAGATAACGCACAGGGAAAAACAAATGTACTTGAAGCCGTGTTTTTATCCGGTACGACAAAATCCCATAAAGGAAGCAAGGACAGTGAGATAGTAAGATTCGGTCAGACTGATGCTTATATAAGGTCGAATTTTATAAAAAACGATGTGGCTTATAAAGTAAATATGCAGCTTCGTTCCTCTAAAAAAAAGTCAATTTCGATAAACGGGGAAAATCTTAAAAAAGCTGCACAATTACTCGGACTTGTAAATATAGTATTTTTTTCTCCGGAGGATTTAAGTATCATAAAAAGCGGTCCTTCTGAAAGAAGGCGTTTTATAGATCTGGAGCTTTGCCAGTTAGATAAAGGTTATCTTTTTAATCTCACTAATTATAATAAGATCGTTAATCAGAGAAATAAGCTGCTGAAATCGATGGATAATAATTACAGTTTAAAGGATACCATCGATGTATGGGACGAGCAGCTTAAATTTTATGGGACAGAGGTAATAAAGAGAAGAAAAAAATTTTTAGAGGACTTAAATCCCGTCATTAATGATATACATTCAAAACTGACCGGAAAAAATGATGTTTTAAGAGTTGTATATGACTGTGACTGCACGGAGGAAGACTACGGGGAAAAAATAAAGGCAAATAAGATAAAGGATCTTAAATATAAGACAACCTCCGTCGGACCTCACAGGGATGATCTTAAATTTTATATAGAAAATGTAAATGTAAGAAAGTACGGATCGCAGGGACAGCAGCGTACCGTGGCTCTTTCGTTAAAGCTTTCTGAAATAGAGATGGTAAAGATAACGATAGGAGATACACCGATACTGCTTTTGGATGATGTATTATCCGAGCTTGACGCAAACAGACAGAATTACCTTCTTTCAAGCATTAAAAATATACAGACGATCATAACCTGTACGGGTCTTGATGATTTTATAAAAAACAGATTTACATTAAATAAATGCTTTGAAGTTACTGACGGAAATATAATTCTGCGCTAAAAAGCTTAAAAAAGCGAAGAAAGGCTTAGGTGAGATATGAGTGAAGTAAATCAGGAATATACCGCGGATCAGATCCAGATATTGGAAGGTCTTGAGGCTGTAAGAAAAAGACCCGGTATGTATATAGGTACCACCTCTTCAAGAGGTCTTCACCATCTTGTATATGAGATAGTGGATAATTCGGTGGACGAAGCACTTGCGGGAGCCTGCGATACTATTCATGTTACCGTTAATAAAGATAATTCCGTAACCGTAGAGGATAACGGAAGAGGAATTCCCGTGGGAATAAACCAGAAAGCCGGAAAATCAGCGGTAGAGGTGGTATTTACCATACTTCACGCCGGAGGAAAATTCGGCGGCGGCGGTTATAAGGTTTCCGGAGGTCTTCACGGAGTCGGAGCTTCGGTGGTTAACGCACTTTCGGAATGGCTTACCGTGGATGTGTATACAGACGGAAAGATATATGAGGAAAGCTTTTCAAGGGGACAGATTACAAGTGAGCTTAAGGTTGTGGGAGAATGTGATAAGGAAAAGCACGGCACCAAAGTGACCTTTCTTCCCGATAAAACCATATTTACTGAAACAACTGAATTTGAATTTAATGTATTAAAGCAGCGTTTAAGAGAGATGGCTTTCCTTACAAAAAATTTAAGGATAGAGCTGCATGATACAAGAGAGGGCAGGGAAAAGGATGAAGTATATCACTATGAAGGCGGTATAAAGGAGTTCGTACAGTACTTAAACAAGGCATCGACACCGCTTTATGATGATATCATTTACTGTGAAGGAAACAAAAACGGTATTTATATAGAGGTTGCTCTGCAGCATAACGATACCTATAATGAAAATTCCTTAAGCTTTGTTAATAATATAAATACTCCCGAGGGAGGTATGCATTTAACGGGCTTCAGGAATGCTATCACAAAAACCTTTAATGATTACGCAAGGTCAAATAAGTATTTAAAGGACAGTGAGGAAAATCTTACCGGAGAGGATATAAGGGAGGGTATGACCTCCATAGTATCGGTAAAGATAGAAGAGCCGCAGTTTGAAGGGCAGACAAAACAGAAGCTTGGAAATGCGGAGGCAAGAACGGCCGTTGAATCTCTTTTTTCGGAGCAGCTTACCTATTACCTTGAGCAGAATCCGAATATTGCGAAGATAATATGTGAAAAATCCATACAGTCACAAAGAGCAAGAGAGGCAGCAAGAAAAGCAAGGGATCTTACAAGAAGGAAATCTGCCCTGGACGGACTTTCTCTTCCCGGAAAGCTTGCAGACTGTTCGGATAAGGACCCCAAAAACTGTGAGATATTCATAGTCGAGGGAGATTCTGCCGGAGGCTCGGCAAAGACGGCAAGAAGCAGGGCAACCCAGGCGATACTGCCTTTAAGGGGAAAAATATTAAATGTCGAAAAGGCAAGGCTTGACAGAATATACGGAAATGCTGAGATAAAGGCGATGATCACCGCATTCGGCACAGGTATACATGATGACTTTGATATTTCAAAGCTCCGTTACAATAAGATAATAATAATGACCGATGCCGATGTGGACGGTGCCCATATAGCCACATTGATGCTCACCTTTCTTTACAGGTTTATGCCTGAGCTTATAAAGCAGGGTCATGTTTTTCTGGCACAGCCTCCTCTTTACAAGCTCGAAAAAAATAAAAAGACATGGTACTGCTATTCGGATGATGAATTGAATGAGCTCTTAAATGAAGTGGGAAGGGATCAGAATAATAAGATACAGAGATATAAAGGACTCGGGGAAATGGATGCCGACCAGCTCTGGGAGACCACTATGGATCCCGAGAAGAGAGTTTTGCTTAAGGTAGTGATGGATGAAGAGGACGAGGCTTCAATAAATGTGACCTTCCAGACCTTAATGGGTGACAAGGTGGAGCCGAGGCGTGAGTTTATCGAGCAGAATGCAAAGTTTGTTAAAAATCTGGATATTTGATGATAACAGCGTCAAAAGGTCGTGCAGAGATTATCATTATTTTTAACAATAAATAAGATTTTACATGCATAAGAAAGGATAAGTTTATGGAGGATAATGTTTTTGACAGAATAAACGAAGTCGATATGCAAAAGACCATGGAGTCCTATTATATCGACTACGCGATGAGTGTCATTGCGGCCCGTGCTCTTCCGGATGTCAGAGACGGCTTAAAACCGGTGCAGAGAAGAGTCCTCTATTCCATGATAGAACTGAATAACGGACCTGATAAACCGCACAGAAAATGTGCCCGTATCGTCGGTGATACAATGGGTAAATATCATCCTCACGGTGACAGCTCGATATACGGGTCACTCGTTACTATGGCTCAGGACTGGAATATGCGCTATCCCCTTGTTGACGGTCACGGAAATTTCGGATCGGTTGACGGAGACGGAGCTGCGGCAATGCGATATACCGAGGCAAGGCTTTCAAAAATATCCATGGAAATGCTCTCGGATATCAATAAAGATACCGTGGATTTTGTGGATAATTTCGACGGAACCGAAAAAGAGCCTACCGTACTTCCGGCAAGATTTCCGAATCTTCTTGTAAACGGCACTACGGGGATCGCGGTCGGAATGGCTACAAATATCCCGCCCCATAATCTTACCGAAGTAATAAACGCAGTAATAAAGATAATAGATGATAAGATAAATGACGAAGAGACTACCATTGAGGAAATATTAAGTCTGGTAAAGGGACCGGATTTTCCGACAGGAGGAGAGATACTCGGAACGCGCGGAATAGAGGAAGCCTACAGGACCGGAAGAGGAAAGATAAGATGCCGCGCCGTGACCGATATAGAGGAGCTGCCGAACGGAAAGCAGCAGATCATAGTCACGGAGCTGCCATATATGGTAAATAAGGCAAATCTCCTAAAAAATATCGCCGATCTGGTAAAGGATAAAAAGATTGACGGTATAACGGACTTAAGGGACGAATCAAACCGCGAAGGAATGAGGGTTGTAATAGAGCTGAGGCGTGATGCCAATGCGAATGTGGTATTAAATCTTTTGTTCAAGCATACACAGATGCAGGATACCTTCGGTGTGATAATGCTGGCTCTGGTTAATAACGAGCCAAAGGTAATGAGTATCCTTGAGGTATTAAAGCATTACCTTGTCCATCAGGAGGATGTGGTCACAAGGAGAACACAGTATGATCTCAATAAGGCAGAGCAGAGAGCTCATATCCTGCAGGGTCTTCTTAAAGCTTTGGATGTCATAGATGAGGTCATAAGAAGGATAAGGGCAAGTAAGACAGTTGCAGAAGCCAAGGAAAGTCTGATGGAATTTCTTGAGATAGACGATCCTCAGGCACAGGCGATAGTTGATATGAGATTAAGGGCACTGGCAGCTCTTGAAAGACAGAAGATAGAGGATGAATATAACGGATTACTGGAGGAGATAAAAAGATATAAGGAGATCCTTTCCGACAAAAAGATACTTCTGGGAGTTATAAGAAGTGAGATCTCGGAAATCTCGGATAAATACGGAAACGAAAGAAGAACAAAAATAGGCTTTGATGCTTACGATATCTCGATGGAGGATGTGATTCCTAAGGAGAACACCGTCCTGGCCATGACTTCCCTCGGTTACATCAAAAGAATGACGGTCGATAATTTCCATGCCCAGCACAGGGGCGGAAAGGGCATAAAGGGGATCACGACCATCGCCGATGATTATATAGAAGATCTTCTGATGACCACGACTCATAATTATATAATGTTCTTCACAAATATGGGTCGTGTATACAGACTTAAAGCCTATGAGATACCGGAGGCTTCAAGAAACGCAAGAGGGATCGCGATAGTTAATCTTCTGCAGTTGAATCCGGGAGAAAAGATAAGCGCGACCATTCCCTTAAAAGAGTACGAGGACAACAAATTCCTCTTTATGGTCACAAAAAAGGGTATCATAAAAAAGACACGTATCACAGAATATGAAAATGTAAGAAAAACGGGTCTTATAGCCATAAATTTAAGGGATGACGATGAGCTTATAGAGGTAAAGCAGACCACAGCCGAAGAAGAGGAATTCCTTATCACAAAATACGGAATGTGCATCCGTTTTAAGGATACCGATGTAAGAGCTACCGGTAGAAATTCAATGGGCGTTATAGGAATGAATCTTGATGACGGTGATGAGATAGTCGGCATGCAGCTTAAGAGTCAGGGTGAAGCGCTGCTCATCGTTACCGAAAACGGTATGGGAAAAAGAACCCTTATAGATGAATTCAATGTTCAAAAGCGCGGCGGCAAGGGTGTAAAATGCTATAAGGTTACGGAAAGGACCGGCTATGTCATCGGCGTTAAATCCGTAAACGAGGATCATGAAGTAATGCTCATAACCGATAAGGGCGTGATCATCCAGATAAGGGCAAATGATGTTTCAAAGATAGGCAGGATAACGATGGGAGTAAAGATAATGAATCTTGAATCCGGGGTTAAGCTTGCAAAGATAGCGAAGGTAAGGGATAAGGTATCCGACGGCGACAAGGAGTTGGAGGATGTGACTGATGATGATACCGGTGAGAACCTGTCCGATAATACAGCGGATGATCCCGAAAAAAATGAGGAGGATAAATAAATGCTTGATATAAAGTTTGTTCGTGAAAATCCTGAAGCAGTAAAGGAAAATATAAAAAAGAAATTTCAGGATGAAAAAATACCTCTTGTGGATGAGGTAATAGAGCTTGACGCAAAAAGAAGGGCAAACCAGCAGGAATCGGATGACCTCAAGGCTTTAAAAAATAAGACGGCAAAGCAGATAGGCGCTTTGATGGCACAGGGAAAAAAGGAAGAGGCCGAAGAGGTAAAGAAACAGGTTGCGGATAACGGTGCGAGAATATCCGAGCTTGATAAGATAAATAATGAGCTTGCCGAAAAGATAACAAAGATAATGTATACGATACCGCAGATGATAGATCCGTCAGTACCGATAGGTAAGGATGATTCCGAAAATGTGGAGATAGAAAAATTCGGTGAGCCCGTGGTGCCCGATTTTGAGATACCTTATCATACCGATATAATGGAAAGCTTCAACGGTATAGATATGGAATCTGCCGGAAGGGTTGCCGGTAACGGATTTTATTATCTTTTGGGTGATATAGCCAGACTTCATTCCGCGGTACTGGCATACGCAAGGGATTTTATGATAGACAGGGGCTTTACATATGTCATACCTCCGTTTATGATCCACGGAAATGTGGTTGAAGGTGTTATGAGTTTTCCCGAAATGGATGCCATGATGTATAAGATCGAAGGAGAGGATCTTTATCTTATAGGTACCTCCGAGCATTCGATGATAGGCAGATTCATTGACAGGCAGCTTCCCGAAAAGGATATGCCTCTTACTCTTACAAGCTATTCACCGTGCTTCAGGAAGGAAAAGGGAGCCCACGGCATAGAAGAAAGAGGGGTTTACAGGATACACCAGTTTGAAAAGCAGGAAATGATAGTGGTCTGCAAGCCTGAGGATTCACCCTACTGGTATGACCAGCTCTGGAAAAATACAGTCGATCTTTTCAGAAGTATGGATATTCCGGTCCGTACTCTTGAATGCTGCTCCGGAGATCTTGCCGACTTAAAATGCAAATCCTGTGATGTGGAGGCATGGAGTCCCAGACAGAAAAAATACTTTGAAGTGGGAAGCTGCTCTAATCTCGGAGATGCGCAAGCTCGCAGGCTTAAGATAAGGATAAAGGGTGAAAACGGTAATTACCTTGCTCATACGCTCAATAATACTGTTGTAGCTCCGCCCCGTATGCTTATAGCTTTTCTTGAGAATAATCTTAATGCGGATGGAAGCGTATCGATCCCCGAAAAATTGAGACCTTATATGGGCGGAAAAGAAAAGCTCATACCTTCTAAGTGATATGGCGGTAAGGGAAGTTGATGTCAATTTAATAACCGAAAATATCAGCCGTATGTGCATAGAGATAAATCACAGTCTGTCGGATGATATGAAAAATGCCATTTGTGATGCCTGTGAAAAGGAAAGCTCGGCTCTCGGAAAAAAGGTGCTGAATGTGTTAAAGGAAAATCTCGATGTGGCGGAAAGCGAGATGATACCCATATGTCAGGATACCGGAATGGCGGTCATTTTTCTTGAGATCGGGCAGGATGTGCATTTTACGGGCGGAAATCTTACCGATGCGATAAATGAAGGTGTAAGAAGAGGGTATAATGAAGGGTATTTAAGAAAATCAGTCGTAAAGGACCCGCTTATAAGGGAAAATACAAAGGATAATACCCCGGCTGTGATCCATGAAGAGATAGTTCCGGGTGATAAGGTTAAGATTTCCATAGCACCTAAAGGCTTCGGCTCAGAAAATATGAGTTCGGTATATATGCTTAAGCCCGCCTTCGGGATAGAAGGAGTTAAGGATGCGATAATAAAAACCGTTAAGGATGCCGGTCCGAATGCCTGTCCTCCGATGGTTATAGGGGTAGGTATCGGCGGAGATTTTGAAAAATGCGCGATCCTTGCAAAAAAGGCTCTTTTAAGAAAAACGGGTGAGCATTCTCCGATAGGGTATGTAAAAGAGCTTGAAGAGGAGATGCTTGATAAGATAAACGGCACCGGGATAGGACCCGGCGGACTCGGCGGAAATATTACGGCTCTTGCAGTAAATATCGAGACATATCCCACTCATATAGCTGGATTACCGGTGGCCGTGAATATATGCTGTCATGTAAACAGACATATTTCAACTGTACTGTAAATAGTTAGCTGATTTACATGATACGAAGGTCAAAAGCATTTCATGCTGTTTTGATATAATGATATCAAGGTTAAAATCACTTTATGTTGTTTTTTGATATAATGATATCAAATTCAAAAGCACTCCGTGCTGTTTTTTGATGTAATATATAGCGATTTCGAGCAAGTTTGATAGCTATTTATTATGTGATATGAAGGTCAAAAGTACTTCGTGCCTTTTTTGTATGTAATATATAGTGATTCCGAGCAAGCTCGATCACTATATATTACATACAAAAGGTGCTAAAGCACCTTTTGACCTTGACATCATTATATACAAAATGTATTAAAGCACCTTTAACTTTGATATCATATAATCTACATTTAGTAGTTCAGTTTTAAACAATGTATCAACATATTGTGGATAACTTAAGGGGTTGTTGTGGATAGATATTTAAATGCTCCGTTTGATAAAGATAATATTGCAGATTTTGATATAGGTAATATGGTATATATTTCCGGATACATCTATACAGCGCGTGATGCGGCACATAAGCGTATGTCTGAAGCTCTTGAAAAAGGAGAAGAGCTTCCCTTTGATCTTAAAGGAAATGTCATTTATTATATGGGACCGTCTCCTGCAAGACCCGGAAGAGTGATAGGCTCAGCCGGTCCTACGACTGCGGGCAGAATGGACAGATATACTCCCGCCCTCCTTGATCTCGGACTTGCCGGTATGATAGGAAAGGGAAAGCGCACCCCTGAGGTTAAGGATTCTATAGTTAAAAACAGAGCCATTTATTTTGCTGCAGTCGGAGGTGCCGGAGCCCTGCTTTCAAAATGTATAAAAGAGTCTGAAATAATAGCCTATGAAGACCTCGGTACCGAGGCTGTAAGAAAACTAAGGGTAGAAAATTTCCCCTGTATTGTAGTGATCGACTCAAAAGGAGAGGATCTCTACTCTTCCCACAAAAACATCAAAACGCGGTAAAATGGTTCTGATCATGCCTCTTTCAGAGACATTCTGTGTTATTTCATCAATAATAAGCTCTCTGCTACAATTATCTTTGAACCAGAAGAGGACTACAATAGTATTGTGGAAAGTTTTTTTGCATTGACTAAAAGGATACGCAGGGGAGGAGCGATCCTGGTTCCGGAGCGCACGTATTTACACTTATATCCGGTACTTTGTCCAGAATATCACTTTTTGAGATTGGAATAATGGTATTTAAAAAAATAAAAATAGATTCTTGTGAATGAGATATTTATATGAAGAAAGAAGATAAAACAAATGTGATGCGGGTTCTTGATGGGAAGAAGATATCCTATGAGAGTCATGCATACGAGCCGGATCCGGCTTTGAGCGGTGAGGATATAGCGAAAATACTTGGAGAAGACCCTGAAAAGGTCTTTAAAACACTGGTGACTCAGGGGAAGTCCGGGGCTTATTATGTTTTTGTTGTACCGGTAAAGGAAGAGCTTGATCTTAAGAAGGCAGCAAAAACAGCCGGAGAGAAGGCTGTTGCCATGATAAAACAAAAGGAGCTTCTGCCCTTGACCGGTTATGTACATGGAGGATGTTCCCCCATAGGTATGAAGAAACAGTTTAAGACATTTTTACATGCAACTGCACCGACATATGATAAGATATTCGTAAGTGCGGGAAAAGTCGGGATACAGATTGAACTTTTACCTGATGATCTGATAAAGGTTGCCGGATGTAATATAGCTGATATAGTTTAAGATCGGTGGAACTGACGGACCGGCTTCTATATTTTACATTAAATCTGCAGAGGACCGGAGTTCATTGAATAATTCTTTTTGGATGCATGATCATCTGTCACAGAGTATTGTTTCCCGGAGAGTATTGACTTTCGAGTGCCGGAAGTCAGATGAATATATCGGTCAATATGATCTATCCGGAGGATCGCTTCTGGAAGAAGAGATTGTCAGCACGAGCGATACACAATTTGCAAGGCTGATGAAGCGATTTGGGAATACTGACTGGGTAAAAGAAGGACAGAAAAAATATCTTAAAAAGGTAGATGGGGTATGTCCGTTTTGTCATAAAGAACTGGATCACCAGCATTTTGAGGAAGAACTTAAGGAATGTTTTGATGAAGAATATCAGGAAAGTATCAAAAACCTTGCGACATATAAGGCTGAATATGATGGCTGGATGGATGCTGTGCTGGATGTGTTGGATAAGAATTCATCCACTAATTTTCCAAGATCAGATCTTAGTCTGTACAGTGAAAAATTAGAGCGGCTTAGAACGATAATACAAAACAATCAGAAGATTATACAGCAGAAAGTTGATAAGCCTGCTGAAAAGGTGGAACTTCAGGACACGGATACGCTTGTTGCAGAGCTTGATGATATTGTCTCCGAGATTAACAAGCTGATTATAGCCAATAATGAGGCTTATGATAAAAAGAAAGAAACAAAGGCTAATTGCGATAAACTGAGAGATTTATACAGAGAGTTGCATCCTGAGGATTACAGAGATGTGCCGCCATTTGAGGATAGTTATGAAAGATATTGTAAGGAAAACGGAATAAATCTAAAGTCAGAGGAAATGATAATGACAGAGCATGACAAAAAATATTACCGAAGTCTTATAGATGAGCTCAAAAAGCTTCCCAAAGAGACTGAGTGGGCAGAATTCAAGGTAAACAATTTTGCTCCGAATGAGATTGGGGAGTATCTTTCCACGCTTTCAAACTCCGGAGCTTTGCATGAGAAAGAGACGGCGTATCTTTTGTATGGAGTTCATGATGAGACGCATGAGATTGTTGGTACAAAGTTTAAGCCGAAAGAGGCGAAAGTTGGAAACGAAGAGCTTGAAAACTGGCTCCTCACTCAACTGACGCCACGCATAGACTTCAAGTTTGTAGAGGTGTATACGGAGAAGGGACCTGTTGTAGTTGTTGAAATTCCTGTAGCCAAGATTCAGCCAACGGCATTTAAGGGCGTGGAATACATCAGGGTTGGTTCATATAGTAAAAAATTGAAAGATTTTCCGGAGAAAGAGCGGAAGTTGTGGCGCATGTTTGAAATCAGACCTTTTGAAACCATGTCCGCAAAAGAAAATGTTGATTCGGAAACAATTACACGAATGCTGGATACAGGGGCGTTTTATACATTGATGTCATTGCCGGTTCCGAGTACAAGAGATGAGATTATACATGATTTTTCGGAGTATGGATTTATCAAGCGGATGGATAATGGAAATTATTCTATAACAAATATGGGCGCACTGCTATTTGCAAAAGACATCCGAGATTTTATATATTTGGAGAACAAGCGGATCCGTGTGATCAGATATAAAGGTAGTGGCAGAACAAACGCTATCAGGGATCAGTTTTTCTATAAAGGCTATGCCGTAGGATTTGACGATATCGTGAACTATATCATGAGTATGCTTCCGCAGGAAGAGACGATTGAAACGGCACGGCGGGAGGAATTTATCATGTTTCCTGAAAAGGCAGTCCGTGAAATGCTTGGGAATCTGATGATCCATCAGGATATGACGGCACGTGGACAGAGCCTTATGGTGGAAATCTTTGATGAGAGGATTGAGGCAACTAATCCTGGTTCTTTGCTGGTAGATGTAGACCGCATTATTGATACTGCACCTCATGCCCGGAATGAAAAGATGGCAGATTTTTTGAGACTGGTACATATTTGTGAGGTTCGTGGAAGTGGATTTGACCGTATGGAAGAGGGAATGTGTGATTGGAAGATCCCGGCTCCAAAGGTTGAGACCGGGGAGGATTTCTGCAGGACTATGTTCTTCTGGCATGAGTCATTAAGCAAATGGTCTAAAGAAGACAAGACTCGTACCTGCTATCTGTACGTGTGCTACTGTTATGTGAACGGTATAGAGGTATCTAACGCTGTTTTAAGAGATAGATTTGGCATAACCGAGGTAAATAAGGCTATGGCATCAAGAATCATCAAGGATACAGTAGAAACCGGCAAGATTAAGCTGAAGGATCCTAATGCGGCGGTGAAAATGAGAAGATACGTTCCTTATTGGGCATAAATTTTCGTTGACGGGTCGTTGACGATTTAAGGTATTTGGAATGAAAAAAAGCGGGGAAGCCCGTGATTATGGTAGATCTCTCATATACTTTTCGTTGACGGATTGTTGATTGAGGGCATTTATGCACTCGCCGGGGGCAAAATTTGATAACAAAGAGACAAAGACAGCGGCTTCCGGCGATAAAACCGGGAGCCGCTTTGAGGTCAGTCCTTCTTATACCGGAACGAGCTGCTTTCACGCTTGCAGTATCGTTCTTCGCGAGACCAGCTGATTCATTGCGTCAGTTTCGCAGCCTTCCTTAAGAACAAAGGGATTTTCCGTGCACAGGACATATCAGCCGAATTGATTTCAAAGTATCATACTTATGCTGAAACCGTCGGAGATACATACATCTGCCTGTATTCAGTCCGGTTCTTTTTGGGATTTCTTGCCGAACAAGGTGTTATAGCCGGTCACATTCCATTCGTCCTTACATCACCGCTTCAGGCAAAGGCTGCAGGTTATGCAATCAGACGATTTTCAGATGAGATCTCTGCATTTGAAGAGAATGGTATCGAGGCTGATGAATACTGGAAGATGGCTAATTCTCTCATTGGTGTCCTTCGTGAAAAGTACCACCATAATGAAGATGTCACGCGTAACAACTATCTCATGTATTATCAGATGTTCTATATCTTCATGAAGGAGTTTTCGTGTATTCGTGCCACAGATTCTCTAAACATATTTACAAAGCAACCCAAACCATATACGGTGGTATTTTGGTGATGTTATCTTCTGCGCTGAAAATTTTGGGGTGTATGATCATTTGATTATCTACTTTTTTTCCAAATACTTCTTTGAATCTTTTCAGAGATTTTGTCGTATAATTCTTTGAAGATTTTACCTCTATCGGATTCACCTTGTAATTGGTTTTGCTTTCATTGGAGAGCAGGAAATCTGTCTCTATATCGTTTCTGTGTTTTTCCTGATTGTATCTTGTATAGAAATATAGTTTTTTCCCTTTTGATACAAGCATCTGTGCAATCATATTTTCATATAACATGCCCTCGTTTAATGACAATTTCCCATTCATGATCTGTTTATATAATTCCTGATTTGCAAGTTCGTTTTCACTGAATGCAAGACTGACCAATAATCCGGTGTCTCCCATGTAACACTTTACAAATGCATCATTTTTGTTGAGAGCCAGACCCACATTAGGATCATTACATTTATAACACAGGTTACATATCATGGAGTCATCCAACCAGAAGAAAGGTTCGTCATATCTATCCGGGTCATAATTATCAGAAATACTGCTAAGTATTACTCGCTTTTCATGCGATGATAGATATCCGGGAATATTCTCAAATATGGCTGATACTTTCGATTTATATTTCTTTGCGGATTTTTTTATATCATCTCTGTACAGATCCAAAATATCCCTTTTTTCAATATCTGCTGCAGCAAAATCTCTTCCATTCTTTAAGAACGCAATAACCGGTTGCGGCATACCGCCGACAAGCATGTATTCTTTGAAAAGATGCATAGCTTTAATATGCATTTTGTTATCAAGAGGTATTCTCTTTTCCCAGCAATCAGAAATGTATTCCATTAACAATTCTTCATCCATGAAACGCAGGAACTCCTGAAAGTTGAGAGGATACATTTTAATCTTACGTTCTTCGGATGGAAGAGTTATTCCTTCGACATTTTCCTTTATAGAAATAAGGGATCCGGTTTCGATGTAATCATATCTTCCGTCCTTGACGAGATACTTGATGGATTCTCTTGCTTTTGGGCATTTTTGTACTTCATCAAATATTATCAGTGATTCGCGTGGATATAGTCTTGTGTTGTATTCAAGCGATATCGTCTGAAAGAAAATATCGAGGTTGTTCATATCATCAAAAAGATTTATGATTTTCCTGCTTGCTTTGTTAAAATCTATCATTATGTATGATTTATATTCATTTTTACCGAATATTTCGACTATCGTAGACTTACCAATTCGACGGGCTCCTTCTATCAGCAGAGCCTTTGTTCCGGTCGTATTGTTTTTCCAGTTCAGAATATAGTCATAGATGTCTCTTTGTATTTCCATTGCTTTCCTCCTCGAAGCTGCGGATTTATAAGGATTATACACCATAGCATCTAAAAAGCGCAATGTATATATGTAACAAGATATAATAAAAGCGCAATGTAAATCGACATGAAAATACTATAAAAACACAGAGTATAGCACAAGGTACCAGTTTAGGTACAGTCTATTTTAAAAAATGTAAAAACTTTCAAAAATGACAATAAGTACCTATAATTACCGTTGAAAATTGACAAAGATCAAAGGGACTATCCCTTGAAAAATGACAACCTCCGACATATAATAAGTATATATCGGAGGTTTTATTATGCTTAAAAGGGATATTTGGGACAGACTGAAGGAATGGAAAAACCGTGATCATCATCCGCTGGTGATAAAGGGGCTGAGACAGACCGGAAAAACCTACATAGTAAGAGAATTCGGTAAAGAGTTGTATGAGAACTGTGTCTATATAGATCTTCGTTCCAACAGGAGCATACATGCGGCTTTTGAGGGAGATTTTGATGTGGATATGATGGTGATGTCAATTTCGGCAATTGATACTTCAGCCAGATTCATTCCCGGAAAAACACTGATAATACTGGATGAGATACAAGATTGCCCCAATGCAAGAAGCTCGCTTAAATATTGGGATATGGACGGGAGATATGATGTCATCGCTACCGGAAGTTTTCTGGGCGTTAAGGGATTCAGGGAACCGTACAGGCGCGGGATACCGGTCGGTTATGAGGATCACATGACCATGTATCCGCTGTCTTTTTGTGAATTTATTTCGAATGCAGGTTTGTCAGAGGAGATAATGGAATATCTGAGAAAATCCGTTGAAGAGCATGTGACGATAGAAAAAACGATACATGAAAAGATCAGAACTCTGTATCTTCAGTATCTCATAGTCGGGGGGATGCCCGAGGCAGTAAAGATCTTTTTTGATACTCATGATATTAATGCTGTCAGGAGCGTTCAGGAAAATATCCTGTCCTCAATCAGAGATGATTTCGGAAGATATAAGGATGCAAAAGGAGACGATCGTGTAAATGAAGTGCTGAAACTTCGGGCAGAGGCGTGTCTTGATTCTATGCCGGCACAACTGTCAAAGGAATATAAAAAATTTAAGTACAGTCTGGTCAATGCAAAGGGTCATTCGCAGGAAAAGGCAGACGGGCTGAGATATCTCGAAGATGTTGGACTTGTTATACGCGCTTACAATACAAATCAAATATCTTATCCACTTGAGGGAGTGAAGATAGATACAGAATTCAAAGTATTTTTTATAGACACAGGATTGCTGATATCACAGCTTGGAGCGGATGTGGCACAAAAGATCCTCTCGGGAGACATCAGCTCCTACAAGGGAGCGATCGCTGAAAATATGATTGCTTCGGCTTTTTCCATAAACGAAATATGTTTGTATTATTTTCATGCACCCAGCGGATCTCCGGAACTCGATTTTCTGTTTGAAAAAGAATCTGAGGTCAGTATAGTCGAATGCAAGGCTACCAACAACCGGGCTACGAGTATGAAATATGTGATAGCACATCCCGAAAAATACGGTTCACACCGGGCTGTCAAATTTTCGGATACCAATATGGGACAGGGAGAAGGATTTGATACATATCCTCTTTACGCCGCAGCTTTTATGAATCCGAAAAAAAACGTGAATAGATTGCCTGTAGTGGACCTGAGCGATCTGAAAGCGCCGACGATTCAATAAAAACCGGCACTACCTGTTCCGGGGATATATGTTTTGCCGACATTGTTACGAAAACCTGCCCCTTAGTACGTATTCAGACCACCCTGTATGTAGTATCATGCAGGGTGGATTAATTTTTAAATATACGGTGAGTCACAGGAGGAGAGCCATGATTAAAAACAAAATGTTAAAGAGGATCCTTGCTTTTGCACTCTGCACGTTGCTTTTTGCGGGTATGACACCCGAAAGCCTGCTTGCAGCAGAAGCGGGCGAAAGCACGGAGGAGTCTGCAGGCATATCCGGAAACGAAGCGGTGCAGGAGCCGGTTTCCGATAATAAGACCGACCCGGATACCGGCAAAGTATCACCCGGTGACGAAGGCGAAGGCATGGCACCTTCTGAAAATGAGGGAACAGAACCGGTGGAAGACCCTTCCGGGATACCGGAAGAAACCCTGCCGACGGAGACTGTGTCCGGGGACGAAGCGGAGGGGACCGTGTCGGAGGATGATATAGGCGAAGCTGTATCCGGCAATGAGATTCCCGAAACTGTTTCGGAAAATGAGACGGAGGAGCCGGCGGGAAATCCCGGAACCTGGGCAAACGTCATAAAAGTAGCCTTAGATAACGGCGACATATATCATGGTGGAGCAGATGCGCCAAGCGGTGTCAGCTACGATGCAAATACACACACTCTTACGCTTGATAATTTTAAAAATGAGCGTGGATATATCAAGGAAGGATTGTACAGCTATAGCGGAATCTATGCAAATGGTGACCTGATCATTGAGGTAAAGGGTGATTGTGTCGTTAAACCAAAGCCTGAAAATGCCGGATTAGGGGGGCAGACAGGGATCGATGTTTTGGGTAACCTGACCATACGTAATGTGAACGGATCTGACGGGTATCTCACAGTTCATGCAAACGAGGGAGATAAAATAGGTACCCGAACAGTTACGGAGGGAATATTTGCGCAGGGAAACCTGACCATAGAGAAAAACGGGGATAACACCATAACAGTCTCCGCTACCTCGGGATATTCAGAGGGATGGCGGGAAATGTACAATCTCAACGATGATTCACGAGGAATACATTGCTATGGAAACCTGGTAATAGACGGCAAAGGGACCAAAGGAGGTGCCACTGTCATTGGCCAGAACGAAAACAATCTTTACGGTGTTTCCTACGGAATCAGTTCGCTGAAGGATATTGAAATAAAGGACGGAGCAAAAGTTATCGCAAAGGGCAGCAAAGGAGATAAGGCGGGAAGGGAATCCTACGGATTATATGCAGTAAACAGCATTAAGGTCAGCGGCGAAAAAACGATCGTCGAAGCCTACGGGGGGACCATCAGCAGTTTTGGAGACAGAACGAAAGAATCTAATTCTGACAATATCTCTTATGGGATTATGGTGGGGACGTACACTTTTGATTATTACGGAACGCCCGGTTCCATCAACATAGAAGGAGGGACCGTTACGGCAAAAGGCGGCGGGACTTCAGAATATCACAAAGATCCCAAAGAAAACGGGCAGCGTGTCAGAAGTATCGGTCTGTACACAAATGATCTCAGCATCGGGAATGCTTTAGTAATAACCGAAGGTGCGGATCCGAACCCCGGGTTAAGCTACGGTACCTATATCAAAGCAGATAAAGCAGTTAATCTGTCCGTAAGATACGGGAAACTGACGGGAAAAGGCTATACAGGTGCCATTGTCTGCTCGCGTTCGATCAATTACGATACCCCGATCCTGGAGGGAAGTACATCCTACAGCGGAAGTTTACCTGTTCTGAAGGATGACTACGACAATTCATGGAAATATGCAACGATGGATGCAAAAAGAGTCGTTATCGATATAGATGACTGGACCTATGGAGATACGCCGAAAACTCCTTTGGTACACAATCTGAACAAATACGGGGACGGAACTGTTACGGCAACCTGCGGATTCACTGTGGCTGATCCGACAAATGCGGGCACCTACAGAGCTTATGCAAACCTCAGCAATGGACTGACAGGTTATAAAATCTTCAACATACTGCCCAGAAACATATCTGATGCAGTGATAACCTTTGGGACTCAGAAAGAATATAACGGTTCGTCACAGGAAGCAGTGATCACATCCGTAAAATGCGGAGGAAAAACTCTTGCTAAGGGGACGGATTACAAGATCATAGATGGCGGTACTGCTGTTGATGTAGGGGATACCCTGCTCACTATACAGGGCATGGGAAACTACAAGGGAACAAAGAGCGGAGCATGGTCGCTTCAGAAGGGGACATTACAATATACCGATTTCACCGGAATGGAAAAAGATAAAACCGTAACATATAACGGAAACTATCAATCGGTTAAGACGCCCGTTAAGGATGGCACAGGTAATATCACGATGTGGTACATAAAAAACGGAAAAAGAAATAACAGGGTTAAAGAACCTGGAACATACTGGGTTAAATTTGATGTAGAAGAAAGTGCAAATTATAAGGCTGCAACTGATATCAGCTACGGAGATCACAGTAAATATGAAGACAGGTTTATTATAGTAAAAAAATCCGGTGAGCCTGTCAGTCCTATTCCGACTGCGCGTGTAAAAAAGGGAAAGACAGTAAACCTTATGGATAATGTGGCAGGAGTTGCGGGAGAACCACGGTTTGCAATAGATACAGATTCTACAGGGGGAGGGTGTAGTGTTGTAAAGAATACAGGAATATTTACGGCAGGAGACAGCACGGGAACATGCAGGGTGAAAGTATGGACAACAACTAGCGATTATTATAGTGGATGGTCACAAAGTAACCCAAAGTTCATAATTGTAACAGTGGATGAAAAAGAATCCGCACCGCTTTCTGTCACGCAGGCTGACAAAATCTATGGTTCTGAACTTGCAGATCCTGTATATAATACAGGCATTTCCTGGCAGGCCGGGTCTCCGGTTATCAAGTATTCCGGAACAAAATATGACGGTACTGCTTATGATGAAACAACAACAAAACCCACTGATGCGGGAAATTATTATGTCAGGGTAACAGGAGAGGATTCAGATTATATATACTCCGGAAGTGCGGCATTTAAGATCGATCCAAAGACTATTGCGGGAGCAGCGTTTACCTTTGGGGAGCAGGAAACTTATAACGGATCAGTAAAAGATGTAAAAAATCTGAGTGTGAAGGACGGAACCAACGATCTTACAGCATCGGATTATGACATAATATCCGGAGGTACAGCCATCGATGTGGCAGAACGGCAGCTTACTATCGAAGGTAAGGGAAACTATACCGGCACAGCAACATCTGCGGCAAAATGGAAGCTGAAAAAGAAAACACCCGTTGCAGGAGATTTTTCTGTGACGGCAGCATCCACAAGAGATTATACCGGAGAGCCGGCAATACCGGTTCCGGAACCGTCATTGAACAGTGGCAGGACCGGCTGCGGAGACATTACAATATACTATACCGGAACAGGTACAACATCATATGCAAAAAATGTGACACCGCCTGCTGATGCCGGATTATATGATGTCACTTTTGATGTAGCAGAGGGTACAAACTTCAGTTCTGCAACCGGACTGACATATGGTACTCTTACGATCAACAAGGTGGATTTTGCCGGAGATAAGGAGGTTTCCTCCGGAGGACAGGTAAATAAAGAAACTACACTGGATCTGACAAGCTATGCCAATAACGGAACATTGGGAAGTGTGACTTTAACAGAAGGAAGCGGATATTTAAGTGCTGCGCCGACAATTTCAGGCAAAAATCTGATATTTAAGTTCAAGAGCGATACGACCGCCGGATCTGAGGCAAAAGTGACTGTTCCGGTTTCAGATTGTAAGAACTACAATAATTACACTCTCACCGTGACCCTTACCGCCAGGCAGCAGTATACTCTCGAGCATGTTGCCGCAAACGAACCCGACTGTACCATGAACGGAAATACAGAGTACTGGTTTGCAACAGATGAGGATGATATTTATTTCTATGATGAAAACGGAACAAGGCCTGCATTTGAGAGGGATATCATCAAACCTGCTCTCGGACATGACTGGAGTGAGTGGAAGGTTACCAGGGAAGCGACTCACACCGTACCCGGAGAGGAGACGCGTGAATGTAAAAGAGAAGGGTGTAATGAAAAGGAAACA